>NZ_JBTMXB010000119.1:0-1156 GCF_054489405.1 Mesorhizobium sp. A623 | reverse complement strand
CAACGGTCGCTTCTGCTATCGAGATTAATTGCGAAAACAGGAAGATTCATGTTTGCCGTTACCGCTCTGTGCAAATCTATATTCATAGGCAGGATCGCTGATTATGTCAGCGAAGAAAACTCCAGACTGGACAAGTGATTTGGGAGTCGGGGCATTCATCGCAACGTGGCTGCTCGCACCAATTTCTCTCGCGTTGAAACCGTGGTTCCGCTGAACTACAAAACGTGTCGCCTCGTTAGAAACGGCAGGCGATCGACTTGAAATTCATTCGGCTTAAATATGCAAGTGCGGTGGCAACCACACTTCGTGAACAAACTGGGGACAACGTAATTCCTGCCCCCGTATACTTTAGATTCGTGATGCCTTTTTGAACTGCCACTGAACTGTCATCCGGCGGCGATTAGAGCCTCGGCCGAAGAGCCGTGATCGGTCAATTTCCCGGTTTTTCCATCGCGGGCATTTATACTCGAGGTGGTATCGGCTTTTTTTGGGGTAACCGACGTTTTGCGAGGTCGGGCGCCTGAGATGGTAATTCATTCGAGACCGACGTAGAGCGGCTCGGCTCGTTCCAACCCGGTCGCCGACCATTGCCGCGGCAATGGAAAAAATTTCCGCCAAGAGGGGCTCCCGAGACAAATGTATCGTGCTATGTATCGGTGATTGTATCGCTGTGAGGAAAAGCCGCCTGGAAACGGGCGGGGCCGTTGTTTTGCCCGAATGCGGGTTAGAGTCCCTCCCTCTCCGCCATCGTTACAGCCGAGCCGATGATATCCTTCTTCATTCAGGATGGCGTTGAGATGGCCCGCTATCTGAATCGTATACGGATCGCCGCGGTCGCGCGGATAGACAATCACTCCAGCAATAATTTCTCTGAACGCGGTAGTGACTGCAGGATCGGCCCCATCTCGTTCGCCGTTCAGTATGGCCTTTAGGTCTGCAACATTTTCGCTGTGCCGCCGAACTCCGTGGGAGTCTATTTCGGTGCGCGTAAGAATCTGTGCCACGAGGAGTAGTTCGTGCTTCAACGCTACCGCCTTTTCCCTAAGGCGCTCGAGTAGCGGAGCCGCCTCCTCATCAGATCAGAGTCGGACTCGAAAAGGCTTCAACTACATCCATATCTTGCAAGGCGTCTGGTGAGCATGCGGATATGGGCGAT
>NZ_JBTMXB010000118.1:0-1189 GCF_054489405.1 Mesorhizobium sp. A623 | reverse complement strand
ATGATTGTGATTATGTTGCCGCGGCTTGATGGTCTGACCCATGCTACGATTGACTGCGTGTCATTGCGTTGACGTGTCGGCCATCAAGTCGCCCTGGCAACGGGCGAGATGTGACTTCATAGGAGCCTGACGGGTTCGCCCCCTCACAGTCCTGTCCTCTCTGAACGGTGCCCGGGCACCGTTCAGAGAGGACAGGACATGACCAATATCAAAATCAGTGGCGTCATTATCGGCGCCGACACCCATAAATCCACCCATGTTGCCGTGGCTATTGATCAGCATGGTGCCAAGCTTGCCACTTATTCTGTCCCGACAAACACCAAGGGCTATAGCGCGCTTGAGGACTGGGCAACTTCTCTGGGTAAAGTCGATGCGTTTGGAATCGAGGGAACCGGCTCGTACGGTGCCGGCCTGTCTCGGCATCTTCGTGGACATGATTACCGTGTAATCGAAGTGACGCGACCCAACCGGCAATTACGGTACCGGCATGGCAAAAGCGATAGCCTTGATGCCGAGGGCGCAGCACGGTCCGTTCTCAGCGATCAAGCCATTGCTGAGCCGAAAACCCAGAACGGGTCGGTCGAGATGATCCGTCATCTCAAGATCGTACGGGACTCTGCCGTAAAAAGCAGATCGCAGGCCATGATTACCCTGAAAACATTGATCATCAACGCGCCTGCAGCGTTACGCGATACGCTCGATCAGATTAAGGGCAAAGTAGCACTGCTCCGGCATATTGCCGCGTTCAGGCCAGGTGCAATCACCTCGACGATGGCATCGGCCAAAACCGCTATGCGCGCGTTGGCTCAACGCTGGCTGACGCTGCATGAAGAAATCCAGGCTCACGACAAAGTGCTCGAACAGCTCGTCGCAGCCCGCGCGCCTATCTTGCTCGCATCCCACGGGATCGCGACGATGACAGCGGCAGAAATGCTTATCCTCGTCGGTGACGATCCAACCCGGATCCGCTCAGAGGCTGCACTCGCCAAACTCTGCGGCGTGTGTCCTATCCCTGCGTCGAGCGGAAAGACCAACCGCTTCCGGCTCAATCGCGGCGGCAACCGGCAAGCCAATGCGGCCCTGTATCGGGTGGCGATCGTTCGAATGCAAAACCACTCACCAACTATTGCCTATGTCAACAAGCGCAAAAAAGAGGGCAAAAGCAACCGAGAGATTATCCGGTGCCTCA
>NZ_JBTMXB010000117.1:0-1207 GCF_054489405.1 Mesorhizobium sp. A623 | reverse complement strand
ATTGTAGCGCCTCCTCGCGCCACCAATGAATCAGCCGATCGAGGCCTCCGCAAGCATTTTAATAGGTCCTGAGCCTAGGGCCTCTTTCAACTGCCTGATCTTATAGCCAGCATCGAAATAATGCTGTTGTGTTACGCCTTTGCGGGCGTGGCCTATCAGCCCTTGTACAATTGTCTCCTGTACATCGGCCTGCAGCAGTCTGGTTGCCATTGTGTGTCGTAGGCTGTGCAGCACTAGCTGTTTGGTCTTGATGCCTAGCTTTACGAGCAACCTTGTATTGAACCACACGCTAAGATTTTTACCCCATCCGTAGTTGGGAACGTAGCTATACTCGGGGAATAGTTTGGGTGAACGCTGCTCTCGCAGTCCGGCTACGTAGTCGAGCACGCCCAAGTGTATCAGTCTGCTATGGATCGGTACGATACGCACGGACGCCTCGTTCTTTAGATGCTTCCCTTCACCTACGTCGTTCAAGTCGAAACACCACAGACCCTCGTGCTGCTTCACATCATCGACCGTTAGCTGGCAGACCTCGTTCAATCGCGCACCCGGGTAGATGGCGATCAATGATGCCCATTTATGTGCTTCTTTAGGTCTGCTGCCGGGCTGTTCGTCGAGCAGAGCTGCTTCGATAGTCCGTATCTGCTCATGGCTAAACGCCTGCCTCTTCCCGGCTTTCCGCTTATTCTCTCGGATCAATGATCTGGCAAAGGGGTTTTCGGCGACTAGCTTGGCATCAAGCGCCCAAGCAAACATCCGACTGAAGGTTTGGAGATAAAGATTGACCGTACGAACGTTCAGCCTATCGGGCAAATCCATCTTAAGTACGTCATCAAAGCTCTTGCCACGGGTCTTTGGGTTCTTGTTTATGTTCCTCGGTAGCAGCAACAGCGTGTCCTTGATCGATCGTGCGTGGTCGTCAGTCACGTCGCGAACATCAGTATCCTCTCCAACGAACTTAAGCAGGAAATCCAGATGCTGCCGGTTTTGGTCTTCGGATCGCTTGACCCAGCGTTCAACCCGTATTTCCTCCGCTGTGTACCTATCCGCGACCTGCTTAAGGGTCATGGGTGCGCCACGCGGTTTCGTTACGGGTACGGCGGTCTGTGCACTTGGTTGGTATTCGTATCGAGCTAGAGCGGTTTTTCCTTAATCGGAGTCGCGGGTTTGCATTGACCGGCTTGTTCTGATTCCCTGATCGCAGTGA
>NZ_JBTMXB010000116.1:0-1209 GCF_054489405.1 Mesorhizobium sp. A623 | reverse complement strand
GTTTTGTAGACGCTCCCAGGTTACGTTTTCTGCTGCCGTTCGAATTCGACGGGCGACAGCATCCCGTTTCTCACGTGCTTGCGCTTGGGGTTGTAGAACATTTCGATATAGTCGAACACATCCTGCCTTGCCTCGTTGCGTGTTCGGTAGGTCCTGCGCCTGATCCGTTCTCGCTTGAGCAGGTTGAAGAAGCTCTCCGCCACAGCGTTGTCATGGCAGTTCCCGCGCCGGCTCATCGAATGCTCAAGATTGTGGTGCTTCAGGAACGCTGCCCAGTCCATGCTGGTGAATTGGGAGCCCTGATCGGAGTGGATCAGGACTTTGTCCTTCGGCTTCCTGCGCCACACCGCCATGAGCAGCGCCTGCAACACGATGTCGGTGGTTTGGCGGCTCTGCATTGACCAGCCGATGACGCGGCGCGAGAACAGGTCGATCACGACCGCTAGATAGGCAAAGCCTTCCTGGGTCCTGATGTAGGTGATGTCTGTCACCCATGCCGCGTCCGGCGCATCAACATCGAACTGCCGGGCCAGAGTGTTGTCGACCACGACAGACGGTTTGCCACCATAGGAGCCAGGCCGACGCTTGTAGCCGATCTGGGCTCTGATCGCGGCAAGCCTTGCAAGGCGAGCAATGCGGTTCACACAACTGGTCTCTCCCTGATCCAGAAGGTCGTCATGCAGCTTGCGGTAGCCGTAGACCCTGCCGCTATCCTTCCAGGCCTTGCTGATGAGCTCGGTCTGACGTGCGTCTTCGCGAGCTCGCTTACTTAAGGGGTTCTTCAGCCAGGCGTAGAAACCGCTGGCTTGGATGCGCAGGCAACGACACATCGCCCGAACCGTGAACTGCTGGCGATGCTTGGCAACGAACGCGTATCTCACTTTGCATCCCTGGCGAAATACGCGGTGGCTTTTTTTAGGATGTCGCGCTCCTCGGTGACGCGAGCCAGTTCTTTCTTCAAGTGCCGGATCTCCGCCGCCTGATCCCCATCGCCAGAACCTGAAAGCTTCAAAAGCTTCTTCTTCCACGCGTAGAGCGAGTGCGGGCTGACACCCAGACGCTTCGACACCTCCGTTACCGGATAGCCCCGCTCGGTGATCTGTGCGACCGCATCGCGTTTGAAATCGTCACTGAAACTGCTGGTCCCCATCATGGCCTCCTTGCCTCAAATTTAGGGAGGAAGGCGTCCACAAATCTAGGGGCTATTCA
>NZ_JBTMXB010000115.1:0-1223 GCF_054489405.1 Mesorhizobium sp. A623 | reverse complement strand
TTGTATGAATTAATTCCTATTATTATAGGAAAATAGTCCTTTTCTACTTGCCGCGCGAATCAACCTATGAGAGAATCTGTCTCAAGCAAATTTGAGACAGATTACATGGCGTTTAGTTTTTCCAGCGTAAAGAAGGCATTCGGCTTCGGATCGGAACAGAAGTCACTTTCTCTTTCCGATCCTGCCATTTCAGAACTGTTCGGTATCATTCCTACCGCTTCTGGCGTGTCCGTTACTGCCAGCACCGCAATGCGCGTCCCGGCAGTCCTTCAAGCCCTTCGGCTAATCTCCGAAACCGTTGGCTCGCTACCGTGCAAGCTCTATCGTGACGCCGACGACAGTAAGGAAGCTGCCAAGGATCACGGCGCTTACAAAATCGTTCATGACCGCGCTAACCCTTGGACCAGCGCCGGGCAGCTTCGCGCCGACCTGACCGCCGACGCGCTCTTGCATGGTGCTGGCTATGCGCAGGTAGTGCGCGTCGGCGACGACAAGCCCTTTGAGCTTCACCGCCTCGATCCCGGCAGCGTGCAGCGTCGTTTCGCGGATGACGGCGAGCCTTATTACCTGATTCAGCGGAAGAACGGCGGACAGGCGCGCTTGTCCTATCGTGATGTTCTTTACCTTCCGGCCTTCGGCGCTACCTCGCCGATCACGCTCGGCAGGGAAGCAATTGGCGTCGCCATAACGCTTGAGCGCCACGCTTCCAAATTCTTCGGTTCGGGCGCTCGCCCTTCCGGCGTCGTCTCAAACGAGAAGCCAGCCGGTGGTGAGGCCGGCGCGACCACGCTTGCCAATATCAAAAAGGCGTGGCGCACTTGGCAGTCGAATGCCAGCGGCGACCCGCTCATTCTTGATGCTGGCTGGAAGTATGACGCGCGGACGATGCCCAGCACCGATGCGCAATTCATCGAAAACCGCCTTGAACAGATCAATGAAATCGCCCGCATCTTCGGCGTGCCGCCACATATGCTTTTCCAGCTTGAGCGCGCGACGTGGAGCAATGCCGAACAGATGGCGGCAAGCTTCCTTCAGCTTTGCCTTCGCCCTTGGCTCGACCGCTGGCAGGACGCCTATGCAACCGTCCTTCTAACGGAAGACGAGCGCGACGACCTCTATTTTGAATTCGTCATTGACGATCTTCAGCGCGCCGACGCTGCCGGTCGGGCCGAAATCTTCGGCAAGCTTGTCGCCATGCGCGCCATGACGCCGAACGAAGTCCG
>NZ_JBTMXB010000114.1:0-1250 GCF_054489405.1 Mesorhizobium sp. A623 | reverse complement strand
AAACTGCTGGTCCCCATCATGGCCTCCTTGCCTCAAATTTAGGGAGGAAGGCGTCCACAAATCTAGGGGCTATTCATTCCGCCCCAAGTAAAAGCCCACCGCTCTGTAGCCTGGAGCGGTGGGCTTTTTGGTCGTTGGCCCTGCTAGCGCATCACATAAACGATCCTACGCGATTGCGGTTCGACCAAGACTGGCTGACCATTCACATTCACATAGCGGTACTCGTAGTCGGGAATATCTCCCAAAACGACTGTGTCAGGCAAGGTCGCTCCCGTCACAACCTCTCCATCAAGATAGACCGGTGCTTCCTGATGCGCGGCCACATAAGCACGCACATTTTCGGGCGGATCAATGGCCGTGCCGGTCGCACCACCTGCGATGGTGCCCGCCACTCCGCCAACTGCGGCACCAACCGGGCCACCAATGATGGCACCCGCAATCGCGCCGGTGGCGCCGCCGGCAAATGCTCCGGCATCACCGCCGCCCTTGTCTGCCGGTGCCGCAACGACAGCGATGCCTGAATCAGCCGGGCGCTGGGTCAAAACAACCTGAGACCCGCCGAAGTCGGCCGTCACATAGTCGGAATATACCCAGCCTTGGCCTTTAGCTTCGGCGATGGTGCACCATTTGCTGTTCTCGAGACAACCGTTGAGGGTCGCTTGCTGGCCAGCAGCCAACACGCCAATAACTGGGTACTGAGGCCCTGGACCCGCTCTCACATTGAGATCGGTTACGGCCGATACCGATGTGTCGGCAAAAGCGGCACCTGACATGGCGACGAGCACACTGGCCGCAACTATGGGAAGATACATTTTCATCGTTCTCTCCTTCAAGCAGAATTGCTGAACAAGAGAAACCGCCGCGAGATCAACTCGTTCCAAAGATAATTAAGGTCTTTTCACGGCTTTTCCGCTATTATGCTTCAATCATTCCAGTAATGGCGTCTTTGGGGGATCGTCCTCCATACCTGATCTAACCGGCTTTCGCTGACCAGCCACTAGAGGAACGGTTTCGGCCCCGACGCGTTGCGATTGCGGGAGGTGACTATGCACCATGAGCCGGACAAAAGTATTTTCGACGCTCGCTGGCTGCTGGCCGTGCCTTTATCGCTTGCGCTCACCGTTATTGCTGCTGGTTTTATCCTGACTTGATTGGAACGTTCCTGCCTCAACACCGTTTGAACGAAAGTCGCGCTTCCCACCCGCGACAGAGGAGACTCCACTTCCTCGGCTTGCAAGCCCGCCACTTGT
>NZ_JBTMXB010000113.1:0-1325 GCF_054489405.1 Mesorhizobium sp. A623 | reverse complement strand
GCGCCGAAGATGGTCACCATGCGCGCGGCCGCCGGACCATTGGCGATCTGGCCTGCGGCCAGCGACAGCCATTGCTGCACGCGAGCCGCCGAAACCGGGTCGGTAGGAAGCCAGTGTCCGTCATCGTATTTTTTCGCGAGATAGATCAGGATCGCGTTGGAATCGTAAAGGCAAACGTCGCCGTCTTCGATTACCGGAACCTGGCCTAGCGGGTTTCTAGCGAGGAAGTCCGGGCGTTTGTGGGCGCCGTGGGCGAGATCGACGTCGATCAGTGTGCAGGGCAACCCGAGTAGTCCGAGGAATAACTGCACCCGATGGGAGTGGCCCGACAGTTCGGCACGGTAAAGCTTGATCGGTTGAGCTGATTTGAAGGGCGCCACGATAAATCTCCCTGTGAGTTGGAGGTTGGATCGTGATGCCTGTCAGTGCTGCGAGGTGCCGATCCGTCCGCCGGGCGAGCACGGGTCGAGGAGCGACCTTGCCAACCACGACATGCCTACGACATATCCCTTGTGTCAACACTCGAGTCTTCCGGTGATGGCTTCCCACCGATCTCCCCCTGATTGCTTGACATGCCGCAGGTAAAGTCCAAATTTCGACGGGCGGCTCTGAACGTGTCCATGACGGTTTCGGGCGCCGGCAGCTTGGGCCGTTTTCCCGTCCTTGGCGAGAGAGAACCAGGGCCCGTTTCAATCGCATTGCCAACCGTTCCGGTGTGTAGCACCGTGGCTCACAAAACGCATATACGGGAACCGATCCCGGTCTCAGCAAGACACAGGCAGGACAAAAACATGATTGCAAACAAACCCACTATCCTCGTCAGCAAGACGGATCATGGCCGCCTGACCCTGCTTGCCAACGGCCTGCTGGACAAGAACCCAGAACTGGCTGACAAACTGCTCTCCGAGCTCGAGCGCGCGCAAGTCGTTGAGGCCGAGGCCATCCCGTTGGATACCATCCAGATGGGCACCACCCTGGAGTACGAACCCAACGACGGCCACAAGCGCCGAGTGACGCTGGTCTATCCGGCAGAAGCGGACATCGCCGAGGGCATGGTCTCCATTTTAACGCCCATCGGCACGGCGCTGCTCGGGCTTCGCCCCGGACAATCTATCGACTGGGTCGCCAACGACCAGCGATCCCACCGCCTAACCGTCGTCTCCGTCGGCAAAGCTGACGAAGAAGCTCCAGAGTGATGACGGTCGTGGCCGCGCGATCACTGAGGTGACGCCACCGGCTTGGCCGGCCGTGGATAGACCACCACGCCCGACGGCTGAATGCACGCGCCTTCGGTCAAGTGTGCGGTTTCTATCCTATCGCGCCCC
>NZ_JBTMXB010000112.1:0-1355 GCF_054489405.1 Mesorhizobium sp. A623 | reverse complement strand
GTCCAGCGCCCATGGTCGAGCGTGGCGTTATAGTCGCCG
Source organism: Mesorhizobium sp. A623 (assembly GCF_054489405.1). Lineage (NCBI taxonomy): Bacteria > Pseudomonadati > Pseudomonadota > Alphaproteobacteria > Hyphomicrobiales > Phyllobacteriaceae > Mesorhizobium > Mesorhizobium sp. A623. The sequence goes on along the minus strand of NZ_JBTMXB010000112.1, from coordinate 1,316 downwards.
CCGCTTTCGGTCGAGGCGATCAGGTCGAGAATATTGTCGTGCGCGCCATAGCGGGCGATGGTCTTGGCACGGTTCGCAATGTCCACCGCGCCCATGATTTGCGACATGGTGGTTGCGCCGTTGACGGCCTTCTTAAATGCCGCGTCGATAGCGTCGGTCTTCGCCAGCGTATCAAGTTCGGCCTTGAGTTCCGGCACAAGCGCCTTCAGGTCGGCAAGCGCGGTCCTGAAATTCGCCGCTGAGGTCGCCGCGCCGTCGAAGCCACCGCCGGCCCGCTGGGTGATGGCCGAAAGTTCCTTCAGCGAGTTCTTCAGCTTGTCGCTGCCACCGCCAAGGGCGATAATCTGTTCCTCGACGGCCTGAAGCGATGCTTCCAACTGTCTGATTTCCAATGCCTTGCCGGCATAATCGGGCTGATCTATCGCCGCCTGAAGCTGCTTTTGAATGCGGTCACGCTGCTTTTGCGCCTGTTCCAGCTTGAATTCGGGCGAATTTATCCGCGTTTGGGTGCTCTCAAGCTGGTCATAGCCGGGCAACCACTCGCCGCGAAGGGCTTTGATGATCGCGCCGGCATAGCCGACGCCCTCAATCGCGGCCTGCTTTGCATAGACGCTGACATTGCGCCAAAGGGTCGCGAATTCGGAATCGATCTTTTTGGCTGCTGCAATCTGTTCGTCGGTGAAAGTCGCGGCCTCGCTGCGCAACTTCTGGATTTCGGTGACGGATAGGCCAAGCACTTTGGCGAGGTTTTCAGCGCCTTGCCCGCCGAATAGCTCATCAAGGGCGCGGGTCTGGCCTGCACTGTCTAGCCGCTGAATCTTGCCGATAAGTTCGTCCATGAGCCGGTTCGGGTCTTGCAACTTCCGCCCGACTTCCTCGGCGGTGTAGCCAAGCCGGGTGAACCATTCCGCACCGCTGCCTTTGCCGGTCTTGGCAAACTCATCGCCACGGATATTCAATTCCTTGAGGGCGTCGGTGATACCGTCAACGGAAGCGCCGGCAGCGGTCGCGACATATGACCATTGCTGCCAAACCTGTGCCGACACGCCGGCCTTGCGGGCTTCGCGGTCCACATCGGCAATGCTGCCGGCAATTTCCCTGATAGCCATGGCAGCACCGGCCACGCCTGCGAATACGACGCCACCGCGAAGGAAGGGCGCGAACGCGCTTTCCATCTTGCTACCGATGCCGCTAAACGTCTTGCCGAGCGCCTTTTCGGTGTTGTCGCCGAATTGCTTCGTGCGCCGCTCCATGCGTTTGTAATTGTCGTTCGTGGCCTTGCCGGCGCGGGCCATATCCTTTTCGTATTTGTCTAG
>NZ_JBTMXB010000111.1:0-1374 GCF_054489405.1 Mesorhizobium sp. A623 | reverse complement strand
TGGCACCGAAGTTTTTCAGATATGAAAGCGACATCGGCTCTGCGCAAAGGCGACATTATCGACAAAGAGCCGATTTTTGCTGCACACGCGCCGTGTCGGCGATGCGTTGGGGCGACAGGGCGGTAGGGAGTAACCCAGCGACGTGACAGCTTGCGCGATGCCGGAACGGTGCAGGCAACGGCAGACGAACAAAACGGACTGCCTCTCTATTCGGGATTTGCAGACTCAAGCGCAGATAAGCTTCCAACGCCGTAGTGAGCCGTCCTCGGGTTTGCCGGCTCGTTTTCGGCCAATCTCAGGATAGCCATGGCCTCGCCGCTGGAACGGGCCTGTCTCAATCCATTACGCAGCCAGGATGAACGCAGCAGCCGGCACACTCTTGAAAAGGCCGGGAGAAAGGACTGCGTATCGGACAACGGCCAGATCAGCGGAAACAGGAGGTCGACCGGCTCGCCGTCAGGGCTGCCGAAATCGATTGGAACAGCTAGCCGGGCGAGGGAGGCAACCGGCAATGTAACGCTGTCAAGCAGAGCGTGAGGGACGGCGACCCCATGCCCGGCACCCGTCGAGCCAAGGCGTTCGCGCTGCAACAGGCCGGCAAGAACCGTGCGCTCGCTGCGTCCAATCCCACGTGCGATCTCAAGCGCGATCTTGGACAGCGCCGAGTGCTTCCCCTTGGTCGTAAGGTCGAGCAAGATACCATTTTCGTCAAGAATTTCGGTGATCACCTCGGCAGCCTCCCTATTGATTTCCGACGCGACCGTCTGCGACAGGCGTCAACCGCATTGCCCGAAACGGAGCAGTCGATAGGCGGATTGAAATCGAGACACTGGCTCGTCCAGGGGTGCAAGCCAGGGTTCTACTGTGCCCCGGATAAAAACCCGATTGGACGCGTTGCAGCTCTCGTCGGGAATGGTGCGAAAAGCTAAACATGGTCTCCGCAACATGGTCAACGCACCCTATGGTATCAAGGCTTGGCCTTAACTGTCAGGCCAGTGCGCAATTTGCGGAACCAATCCCGCCTGACCTTGGTTGTGGGATCGGAAGGGGGTTTCAAAAGAGCAGGGATGATGGGAAAATTAAGTATCGGCGATAACGTGACCTGGAATTCCGAAGCCGGCCGAGTAAGCGGGACGATCAAGACTATTCATACCCGTGACTTCGACTACAAGGGCCACAGGCGACACGCTTCCGAAGAAGATCCTCAATACGAAATCAAGAGCGACAAGACCGATCATGTCGCGGCTCATAAAGGTGGTGCCCTGACGCGGCCCGGCAGCATTCGAAGCGAATGAGCCTGCTTCCACACCGTTGGTCATTCAACCCGCACGCTGGAGGAATTCGTCGGCTTGCTGCGGATCGCGAATGTTGTGC
>NZ_JBTMXB010000110.1:0-1393 GCF_054489405.1 Mesorhizobium sp. A623 | reverse complement strand
CAGTTCGTCGGACAGCGCCGGGTCATCCATCGATCGGGCGAGGATGAGCGCGCCGACCATCGCCGACCAACTGCCGATCGCCGCCCGGCGGCGCTTGGCAGCATCAGTCGCAGGCATGGTATCAGCAAGAGTGTCGATCTGTACGGTGAGAACCTGCGCCATGGATGCGCGTGCTTCGGGGGCCTGTTGCCGCATGAGACCCGCCAGGGCGGCCATCGGGCAGCCCAGTTCCGGATGGTCGCGATGGGGTGCCGACAGATAGCTGTCGATCCATGCGCTGATATCGGCCGTCGCTGATTGACTGCCGACGGCGCTACCGATCGCATGTGCGATCAGATCGTCCTTCGATCGGAAATGCCCATAGAAGCCGCCGTGGGTCATACCTGCGGCCTTCATCACTTCTGCGACGCTCACCGCATCGAAGCCCTTCTCGCGAAACAGGCGTCCCGCCTCACTCAGGATACGGCTGCGGTTCTGCGCCATCTGCTCCCGGCTCACTTTCATTTCCGACGTTCTCCGTGCGCCATTGACATTATCATGATTGCTATCATATTTAGCGCTATTGATGACTAGCATCATGAATATAGCTTCGACGCCGAGAAAGGGCAATGCCATGACCGCCATACCATCCGTCCTCGTGACCGGCGCCTCCACCGGAATCGGCGCTGCTTACGCCGCGCGCTTTGCGCGCCGCGGCCATAACCTGGTGCTGGTCGCACGCAACACGGCGCGGATGGAGGCGCTGGCTGACCGCCTGCGGGGTGAGAACGGCGTTGCGATCGACATCATCCAGGCAGACCTGGCCGATACCGGCGAGCGCGCGGCGGTCGAGACGCGGCTTCGCGACGATGCGCGGATCGGCATCCTCGTCAACAACGCCGGGACGAGCCTGGCGGGAGCCTTCGCCGAGCAGTCGGCGGACGATATCGACCAGCTTATGACGCTCAACACGACCGCACTGGTGCGGCTCGTCCATGCCGTTGCCCCGCGTCTTGCGCGAGCGGGCGAAGGCGCGATCATCAACATCGGCTCGGTCGTCGGCCTGGCGCCGGAGTTGGGCATGCCGGTCTATGGCGCGACCAAAGCCTTCGTCCTGTACCTGTCACAGGCGCTCAGCCTCCAACTCGGCCCCCAAGGCGTCTATGTGCAGGCGGTCCTTCCCTCCGCGACCCGCACCGAGTTCTGGGGTCATGCCGGCGTCGATGTCGATACGCTGACGGGCGTGATGGCGGTCGACGATCTGGTGGACGCGGCGCTCGTCGGCTTCGACCGACGTGAGCCTGTCACCATCCCGCCGCTTCACGATGCTGGCCAATGGGGCGCGTTCGAGGCGGCACGTCAGACCATGATCCCCGGCTTCGCACAGTCACAGCCAGCCAATCGCTATCTGGCG
>NZ_JBTMXB010000011.1:0-169680 GCF_054489405.1 Mesorhizobium sp. A623 | reverse complement strand
GCCGGACAGGTGAAATGTTTCACGCAATTCGTTGCCCGACAGGCCGATGAAAAACGTCTGCCCGAAAGACGAAAACAAGGTCAGGAGAAAGCCGCCGCCGATCCAGCGGGCGTTCTTTTGCACGAAATCAAACATGGCAGGGCTGTAGTCAATTATTCCGGAGAACGGAAGCTGCCTTCTATTGCCTAGAGACGCAATCCAGGATGTCGTTCTCGCAGATTGGAGCGTTGCTGCGGGTCTCCGGGTTCTGGAGACAATCCCGGTACAGGTAGCGAAACTCGACGTCTTTATAGGATGGAATGGCCGCCTTCTTGCTCGTCCGGCTTGCGGCCAAGGCCTCAGGCGTCACGACGAGATGAGGAGAAACCAGTTTGTAAACCCACGGCTCCGCGCCCTTCTTTTTCTCGAAGACTTGCACGTGAAAATATGGATCATCTTGCAGCGCGTCAGGATTCTTGTAGACGGTTGCCCACGTCACCGATTGCCGCGTCACAGACAGCACAATGGTTTCCGTCAGCGTCTGAGCGGACGCCGTCACGGCACCTGCCAAGGATAGCAGTATGGAAATCGGGAGGGTTTTCATGAGAACAGGTCGCTCTTTTTGGTTCGTCGGATGCTACCGTGATCACTGCTAAATCGGCGCAATCCCCTCCGCGCCGCCATTCCACTTATTCGAGTTCACCTGCCGGTCGACGCGATACATCTGAAGGTCGCCGTCCAGGTGTTCCTTCATGAGTTCCTTGGCATTGTCGACCGGTGTTTCCGGATCCATCCAGTGGTCATAGACCTCCGGTTTTAGGATAATCGGCATCCGGTTATGGATACTTGCCATCAGTGCAACGGGCTCGGCCGTCAGGATTGTGCAGCTCTCGATGCCCAATTTCTCGTTGTGCGCCCACAAGCCCGCGAACGAAAACGGCTGGTGATCAGGCATGAATATGTGCCAAGGATCTCGGCCGCCATCCTGTTCGGACTTCGTCCACTCGTAAAAACCGTCGGCAGGGATCAGGCACCTTTTCGATTTGAAGGCATCACGAAACGCAGGCTTCGACGCCGCCTCCTCGGATTTTGCATTGAATGTCGCGTATCCGCCAATTTCCTTTGACCACCAGGGGACAAGACCCCAGCGGCCTTCATGAAGTTTGTGGTTTCCATTGCCGTCGGGAGTGATGAAATCGACGGTCTGTGTCGGCGTGATGTTGTAGCGGGCGGCTGTGTTGCGACCCTTCTCCCAATCTGTTGTTAACCTATAAAGACGATGTATTTCGCCCCATGTCAGATATCGGGTGTATCGGCCACACACAGGTAGTTCTCCAGTTTGCATCGGGTCACAGAAGACTATATGTAGCCAACATCCCCCCAAAAGACGACTGGAACCCTTAATGTCCGACACCAATAATGAAGGAATCATCGAGCTGACCGCTGACGTGATTTCTGCCTATGTCTCCAACAATCCCGTGCCTGTTTCCGAATTGCCCGCGCTGATCGCCCAAATCCACCTGTCGTTATCTGGTCTGACTGGCACGGCGGCCGAGCCTGCTGGTGAGCCACAGAAGCCTGCGGTGAATCCGAAAAAGTCGGTTTTTCACGACCACATCATCTGCCTGGAAGACGGAAAGTCGTTCAAGTCGCTTAAGCGCCACTTGACGACCCACTTCAATATGACGCCTGACGAATATCGGGCGAAATGGGGCCTTCCGAGCGACTACCCGATGGTTGCACCGGGATATTCTGCCGCCCGTTCTGCCCTCGCGAAGACGATGGGGCTCGGTCGGAAGCCCAAGGTTGTCGAGGCTGTTGCGCCAGCGCCAGTAAAGCGTGGACGTAAGCCGAAGGCTGCCTAACGTAGGAACAGGAAATAGACTGCGGTGCCGCCGGTCATCCCGATAACAAGCGGCCGCCACAGTCGTCAGTGCCAAGCGGAGTATTCCGGCCATGTGAGTGAGGCCTTCCAATTGCGGTAGGTCTCCCGCTCGGCTTCTCGTAGGCTTTGTCGGCTCGGTATCCCATGGCGCGTGCCCTTGCTATCAGAAGTCTTTTACGCGCTTGCCGAGGTAAAAGTCAGGGGCGAAAGCGTTTCGGTCCGAACCGGACTGGGAATCCAGGGCACGCATGCGGATTGTTCCTCGGTTCCTGAAGAGGCCGCTTGTAATGGCCTTGACCAGCTGCTCCTCCGTCATCCCCTCGAATTTATTCGTGTCGTTCGTGAAATTGATGCTGAACAGCCCCTTCTTGTCTCCCTTCTCACCCTTATACGGGTGGACACGCTTGCCGTTATAGATCGACCAGACGCTCTGAAGAAAATTATTGGTATCCATCGTTTCTGTATCCCCTTTGACTATTCCGCCGCAGTGGCGATCGGACTGCTGAGACCGTCAGTAGCGTTTTTCATTCGCTCATAGGCAGGAAGCAGGAAATCCAGACGACTGCGCACGGGATCCTTCTCCTTGAGCTCGGCGACCTTCCGGAGGCCGAGATAGACGTCCACTTGGCTGCCCCCGCTGGTCGAAGGATGCGCGAATGCACCGAGAACCTGTTCCCGCTTGATCACGCCCTGTTCCACGCACCAGTCCAGTGCTGCCAACGGTGTTGGGCCGAGGCCAACATAGAGTGTGTCTGGCGACAAAGCCGGAAGGGAGGCGACGAAATCTCGTTCGAAACTTTCGCGGAAAATGGGCGACTTCAGAACCTCGCCAAAGCTGCCAGCAAACATCTTGCCATTCCGGAAGGCCGCGTGCGGGATCACTGATGTGCTATGAAGAAGATCGGCGTGTTCGGCCCAGAGCAGTTCTTCTCTTTCGATGCCCAATATCCGAGCAAACCCGAAATGGTGCATCATCTGCAATAATTTCGGGCGCATGGTCGGCCCGCCGAAGGCCCCATGTTTCTTGGCCTCCAAGAGAATCGTGTCGTCGGGCAAGCCAACTTTCAGTTTGCTGCTGACGGTTCGGTACGCAAGCTTGATCTGCTCCGGGCCGGGTGTGATGCCAACGATCGCCAACCTTGCAATCGGGTTTACGTGCTCGAACGGGATGTAAAATAATTCGTCGCCGCCACCTGATGACAACAGCGTCGCCGGCGTTTGTGCCGCGGCTTCGCCACCCTTGTTGATGACGTCGCGATATCGATCCAGGAATACTGGTACTTGGTTCATTGTCCGCCCCTTGGTATGTGTGTTGAATATCGAAGGATGGAAGAAGGCGGGATCGTCCCGCATTTCCGACGCGGGCAACGCAACTGCCCTTACGTAACTGTACAGACCTCATTGCCTGCCTTGGTCACGGCGCTGGCGACTTGATCAGTCGACCCCTCCATGTCGCGTCACCCGAGAGAAAGTGCCCGGGTTGCAACTGCCAGTGTTGTTCGCAAATGGACACGACCGCTGGCTGCGCGTCCTGGTCACGCTGGTGACCTATTCTCCCTTGACCGCAGTGACCGGATATTCGTGACGGATTATCTTACCCAGACGATCTCGCATCCGGTTGAGACGGACGAAATCTGCGAGCGCCTTCGTTCTCGCTTTATCCGTCATCTCGCCCTTGAGGCTGTTTTCCAGTTCGCCGAGTCGCGCATTGATCTCGTCGACCTTGTATTCGTTTATTAAGCGAGCCAGTCCGCGAGATGCATCCAGGAGATAGCTGACCATGCGTTCGGCCCGTCCAATGGTGCCGCCGTCAGGTTCGTCAGGACCAAAGATTTCCGCAAATCGGGGATCATCGTCGTTTGAAAAATCCGGCGGTTCAAAGCCCGCCCATTCGAGCGGATAACAGACATCTTCGACGAAATTTCCGTCGTGCTTCGCAAGCCACCCAGCAAAGGGTTCCTTCAGAAAGCCGGAGACGACGTCCTCCGCCGATTTCTCGGCTTCTTTCTTGCGCTCGCGATATCGTTTCTGCTTTTCGGCCGGTGACATTGCCATCGTTTTCAATCCATAATGGTAACGAACAGACTGTTACCGTTATGCACGACGGAGCGCAAGAACTTTTTTTCAAACCCGCACGACAGGCACGTCCGATAGCCGTGTCGTATAGCTCGGCGACCGCATTTCTGCTTTCGCCTCGAACGATCTGCGGAACCCCTCAGATCCGACAACCATCTTCTTTTTTCCGAAACGATCATTCACTGCATCGAGGGCGGCCATCAGCCGAGCGTCCCTTGGCCGCTCGAATTCGAACAGCAGCTGCGGGGCTTCCTCCGCCTTCAGCAGGTCGTTGAGCATGACCCCGGCTTTCGTGTATGCGTAGCCATTGCCGCCGCGGTCGCCTTTCCAGGCTTTCTCGACACACATACGGGTCGCCCTGACCAAATCGAAGGTGTCGTTCGACATCGGCTTCAGCCGGATTGTCCGGGATGTCGAATGTTGTGGTGCCGTCGCCGAGAACGGGTTCGTATGAAAAAATGCCGTCAACGTTCCGGCAACGAGTCCGTGCAACCTCAATTTCTGCGCCGCTCGTGACGCGTGCGCCGTCATCGCCTGCATCAGGGCATCCATTGTCGTCATCGGCATCCCTGCAGATCGGGTGACAGCCATCCCTTTGCGCTGCGGGGCCACCTCCTCGAGATCGAGAAAGCGGACACCGCGGAGTTCGGCGACAAGCCTTTCGAGGACAACGGTTCCAAGCTTTCGCGCCTGTGGAAGCGGCATGTCACGGAGCTGGGCGACAGTTTTGATGCCGATGTCGATCAATTTGGCTTCCGTGCGCGATCCCACGCCCCAGACCTCCCCTACCGCGATCCTGTCCATGCACCAGGCTGCTACTCGTTCATCCGTGAAATCGCAGATACCCCCGAAGACCGGGTTCGTTTTGGCGGCGAAATTGCCCAGTTTAGCCAACGTTTTTGTCGGGGCGATGCCAACGCAAGTCGGGATGCCTGTCAGTTCTCTGACGGCCATTCTCATCTCGACGGCCTGTTTTGTCACCGATTGGAAGCCCGACAGGTCAACGAAGCTTTCGTCGATCGAATAGATTTCGATGTGCGGCGAGAACTGGCCAAGAGCGTCGACGACGCGCCTGCTCATGTCGCCGTAGAGGGTATAATTCGACGACAGCACACGGATGGAGTGCGCTTTCACTTTGTCCCGTATCTTGAACAGCGGGTCGCCCATCTTGATGCCAAGAGCTTTCGCCTCGGCAGATCGGGCGACCGCGCAGCCGTCGTTGTTCGACAGCACGATGACCGGAACGTCGTTCAGCCTCGGATCGAAGACCCTCTCGCAGCTGACATAAAAATTATTGCCGTCGATAAGGGCGATGGACATCGTGTTCCTATCGGCCAGGCAACGGCCATTTGCGCTTGTCGAAGTCGAGCTGTGCTTGTTCGAGAAGATCGTCATACGACTGGCACGCCATCAATCGCTCTGGTCGGCCTTTCTCGTCGACGTCGTGCAGCCATTCGTCATCGGCGTCGATGGCGGATGTGAACCAACCTGCGATGACCTCGGGCAAGCCTGGCATCGGCTGCGATGCGGGGAGGTCTCCCATTTTTATCCTGCCACCGCGCCTCTTCAGGATCTCCCGCACGCGATCGGCCGCGATCCGTCCGATCGAGGCTTCGAGCAACGGCATCAATTGCTCGTCTCCGTCGGCAACTCCGCGTAGCCACCGGTCGAAAAGCTGTCTCTCGTCATCAGTCCGCAATTTCATGTCTGGAGTCCTATCATGCTGCGACCTCGGAGGGTTCGTCGTCGTCAAACCACTCGTCGGGAACCTCCAGCGACCACGGGTTCTGGAAAAGCTCGCGAACTTCGCGCCGATAGAAGCCGTTCTGGGCAACCTGATCCCGCATGAATACGTGGATTTGCTGCTGCGCGTCGCCCGGAGAATTCCATGGCCCCAGCGATCCCGACACGAACCTGGTGGCCGACCGCGAATAGACCTGATGCCGTGGGCAGGCATGGCAGAACTCGTCGGCCGCCATGACGTCATCCCCGATCTCGTCAACCTCGACGTCGTGCTTTTCGCAGAACCAATCCGCAGTGCATCGGTTCTCGATGTCGTAGCTGATGTGCTCGAGGTAAAAGCCGTCATTGCTTAGATCGCAGACGACGGTGTCCAGGCCGTTGATCCCGTATAACCTCATGATCATGATCGTCTCCCTGGTTGATATCGATTTCAACCAAGGCTGCACTGCGTGTTCGCAACCCACCATACCAGTCGACTGTCCGGCGGCATGAGTCACCTATGCAGTCGAGGCGCTCATATCGGCAACGTTTGTCGTCTCCTTCGCAACAACGGTGTCGTACAGGCCGTAGTGCGTCAGGCCTTGATGGCTTTCGATCCCGGTGTAGCGGAGGGAGGCGTCTTCATAACGGCGGAAGGCGAAAACGGCCTCGTTCATCCTCTCGGTGTTGAACACTTTCAGCCGAACAAGAAGATGGAAGTCCGCTACAGTCAGCCCCGTTACAGTCAAAAAGAGATCTGGCTCGATTTTGGTGATGACATCCTGAAGGGTGTTTTCACGAAAGTCCGTGAGATACATGAAGGCAGGAATTCGGGTAGCGAATTTGATCAGTTTTTCCTGAACGAGTTTGCGCTTGGATTTGTACTCCTTCTCCTCATCGCTCAGCTCCTTCTTCTCTTTTCCGGTCAGCCCGCCGTCCTTGCCCTTCTGCTTGAGTTCCTTGACCTTGTCGCTCTTGTTGATGATCGTTTCGATGATGTTGTCGCCCAGCGACCGCCAGCCTTCGATGCGTTCGACCGCGGCCATTGCCTCTAGGCTGCCCAGCACGCGGCGCAGGGTGTCATTGTCCACATTGACAAGCAGCGCGGATTCCCATTTGCGGGCGAGCAGCGTGGCCGATGTTCCGGCCATGGCAATGTCCAGGATGCCGCCCGCATCTATCTGGGTCATGTTCGCGCCGTCATAGGCAAGCACTGGCAGGAAAGAGACGAGGTCTCGCACGGCATTTTCAGGATTCGGCTCGCCTGGAGACAGGCCGATGCCATACTCTGACAGTTGGCGGAGCGCACGTGTCGGGGCGAAGTCGAACACGAAACAAACAGGCTTGAGGACGTCTTCTTCGTTCGGATTGTCGCCGTCGGGATTCTTGATCGACCACGGCGATTGCACCCGGAACGCCGCCTGGAAATACGTCTCCGGCGATTTAAGGTTGCGCAGCATCAGGATCGAGGACCACTGCGCTACCGTCACGCCCGTAGTCAGCTTGCCGCACGACAGTGTAATCGTCTTGGTGTCGAAACCGCTTCCGATCGCATCTCGTACTGGCGGAAGGGCTTCGAGGCCGATGCCTGCCGATGCGCCCGCTGCAACGACGATTCCATAATCGTGCCAGAAGACATTTTGCTTCTCGGCAAGTAGGTTTGCGATGGCGTGACAGGCTGCGACATTGGGCAGGAACCAGAATGAATGCTGGAGGTAGGGGAGAAGACGGACGTCTGAGTATGGAAATGGCGGCCGTGTCCCGGTTTTCAGGCTTTCCACCGCTTGCGGCGCATACCCACCCCGGATGATGTCGAGCCATTTCTGAACATCGGTTTTGTGCTCGAAGGTTGCCGCCTCACCTGAGCCTGTAGCGGCGAAAAATGCGTTCAGGTCGAATTCGTCAAACTCACCCGCGCTGGCGATCGCAAGCAGCTCATCAGGCATCTGGTAGGTTAGCAGACGCATTTGCGGCAGAGCGCCGTACGGATTCTGCCCGTCGGGGTTCTCTGCCGCAAATTCCTCTTTGGCGCGCTGTTCGTCGGTATAGGTCCAGTTGAAAATCTGTTCCTCAATGAACTCCCCCGTTGCCAGCGCCTTGAAGGGGGTGCCGGATAGATAGAGGAAGGCCCTGGTCGTGATCGGGAGGAACTCGACTTCGTTCTCTGAAAGCACGCCGAGGTCTTCGTTCACGTTTTCCAGGTCGGCAGTGTATTCGAGTTTCGTCTCTCGACTGGCGTCCTCTTCGCCTTCGAAAAGCTCTTTCGCCGTTTCCCTCCACGCGCCGAAGTGATACTCGTCGAATACCACGAGATCCCAATTGATCGTGTGTAGCCAGCCGTTCTTGGCTTTGATATTTCCGAATTTGTCGCGACCTAGTAGGTCCTGAAACGAACCGAAATAGACGTATGGCTTCGTGTCATCGATCTGGCTGGGATCGCGTTCGGAATGACGTGAAAGATATTGCCATTCGTCGAAATCCACATGGGATTCGAGGTCGGTCCGCCATGCGTCCTCGACCGCGGGCTTGAAGGTCAGCACCAAGACCCGCTTGGCACCGAGCCTTTTGGCCAGCTGGTAGGTCGTGAACGTTTTCCCGAAGCGCATCTTTGCGTTCCAGAGAAAGCGTGGGACGGCATTCGCATCCTGTTGCCAGCGGGAATGATAATACTCGTAGGTCTGCTCTACCGCCGCAGCCTGTTCCTTCCTCGGCCGGAAGGTCTTGTGATGTGTGCCCGTGAACTGCTGACCGATCCGCAATTCGGCCAGCACTGTTTTCACGTCGGCGACCGTACATCGCATCCATTCAAGCTGCGGGTTCGCGAAACCTTTGCGCCTGAGCGCATTACGCACAGCATGATCGGTGATGATCGAACCGTCGTCACGGCTGGCAAACTCGTCGAGTTCGATGGCGTAGTTGGCGATCGCGGCCGTCTTCAGCTGCTCCGCTATCCGCTGTTTCACGTCACGGGTGGTCTGACCGACTTTCAGCAGGCCAGCATGCGCTGCATCAGCGATTGCATAGGCATAGATACGCGGGCGGGCTTCCGGCCTCGGGGTGAGGATTTCCTCTATGGTTGGCTTATTCATGACCCGCCCCCATCGGGCGGATCATCTGCTCGATGAACGCTATCTCAGGCGCGTCGATACCGTACTTTTCATAGAGATCGGCGTCTGTCCACGTTTGGTCCCACGTCTGGATGGGAACCCAGCGGTACATGCCTCGGAAAACGTGTTGGGCTGGCTTGCGAAGCGACACAAGGAACCGCGCCAGTCTCGTCCGCAGATATGACTCGACATTCTTGGCCTCAGCCTTTGAATCCAGAGGCCCGGCGACGAGATAGGTTTGAGTACACACCGATCCCGGCTCACCGATCATCGGCGGGCCTAATACCAGGTCCACCCCGCTCCGTTCCCGTTCGCGGCCGGAGCCAGCGACGGGAAGAAAGAGCTTCCAGACGTCAATCAGTTGCTGGTTTTTGTTGATCACCTCGCGGGAAATCGCGCCGCGAACTCGTTTTGTGGCGACATTGGCGTAGAGAAGCACCTGCATATCATTCGGCACCGCATCTCGAGCATAGTCTGAAAAGTTGGTTGGCAGCCCGAATGGGGTGTCTCCGCTGACAAGTTCCTCAAAGGATCGCTCCCCAGCCGCGACGACCTTTTGCAAGATGTCGACCGCCCGCTTATCACGTACGAAGACGTCGAACTCGTCCAAGGTGCGTGAATACGGTCCGATGATCGCGCCATTTCTATGGTACGTGCATTCGCACGTCCCGGGATTGTCGCGGTCCCATAGGAAGTAGCAAATGCCGCCGCCAATACCCACGGTGGGAAACGCATCCTTCGCGTTCTCGTAGTCAACGAGCGTCCGTACACGCTGGTCGCCGAGGAATTCAGCCCGGAATTCGCCAAGCCCCCGACCGCCAGCCATCCATCTCGAAGGGATGACCATGCACAGGAACTTCGGCTCCAAGCGCACGGCCTGTTCCACGAACAGTTGGTAGATTGGAGAATCGTTTGTTCCCCCACCCCCGCCGGTCATTTGATACGGCGGGTTTCCGATGATCACGTCGAACTGCATTTCGTCTCCAAACAACTCGGCGATCCGAGCCCTGATGTCGTCTGTGTGGATGAACGCGTAGGCATGGCTCTCAAGACCTTCCTCCCGGTCGAAAATCGCGCGCGGCGCGTTGCAGAACTTGCATTTCGCGCCATCCCACGTGTGCTCCATCTGCTCAAACCAGATGTTTCCCGTATCGCTTGTGAAGGACCCGGCAATTGAATGGCTGCCGTTAGCCTGTTTGCTGCAATACACGCTCCGCCGTGCCAGCAGGCTAGTGAGGTTCGTAATTGCGATGCCGAATATCTGTTTGGTCAGGATGTGGTCGACGCGCTCGTTTAGGTCGGGAATCTCGCTAGCCAAGCCTTCGGTGAGACGCCTGGTGATCGCACGAAGGAAAACGCCCGACTTCGTGAAGGGGTCGAGGAACTTGACCGAGCTGTCTGCCCAGATGTTTGCGCCATTGTGCGCGGCTGCCCAGGCTTCGGTCACGGAATCCAGCATCTGGTTCGCGAACTCAGGCGGGGTGAAAACCTCATCGTTCGAAAGGTTCGCGATGCACGTCAGCACATCAGGATTACGCCCTCGCAGCGCAAAAGGCACCTGTTGGTTCATCAAACTCCCCCCGGAGCGGCTCCCATAAATACGCCAGCAAGATCGCGCATCGTCATCGGCGAGTAAATCTTGGCTGGTGTAAAGATTTCGTGCGTTTTCAGATGAGCGAACAATGAGTCCTCGGCGCTGAAGGCAGATGACCCGGTGAGGACGTCGAAACGGAAATCACGCCGCTGGTACTTGCCTTTGCCGAGGTAACCCCATTCAGCGAAGGTGATCGGCTCGCTGCCGTGCGCGCGCATTGTCCTTGCGTCGCCGTGCACCAAATTTTGGGACAACACATACGAAGCAGCCCGATACAGATCGTCGGTCTTATCGATTTTCATATAATCGACGAGGGTTTCCAACATGTTGGCGCGACATTCGGCGATGTTGTCGGGGAGTAGTTCGACGCCGTATGTACACATGAGCGCCAGCAGGGCGTAGTGCCGTTTTTCGAAATCGTACTTCTCGAATTTCAGCTCCACGGCAGCCAGTTTGCGCTGCAGGACCGGGACAAGGAAATTCCCGCTCCCGCACGCGGGTTCCAGAAACCGGGCGTCAATCCGCTCTGTCTCCCCTTTCACGAGATCGAGCATCTTTTCGACCAGCCAGGGCGGTGTGAACACTTCCCCATGGTCGTTGACCCGCTTTTTTGATTTGATCAGGTTCATGGGTGAAACATACTCGAATCCGGTAAGCCGCTATTTCTACATCGACGACATTGTTGCTTTGGGCCGTTATCGCAATGAAAGCCAGTGAGAAAGGCGACGGTGAAGAAATACGTCACTCGACCTCATAACGCCTGATGACGCCCGCAATGATCCCCCAAATTTCGGTCGTCTCGGTCACTAGGATCGGCGCGAACTCCCTCCCTTTCGATTTCGGATCGAGCCAATGGCGACCATCCCTTTTCGCAAGTTTCTTCACCGTGATCTCGCCGTCCACTAGAGCAAGCACGATCCGCCCAACACGGCGTTTCCCCGCTCGATCGACGGCGATCATATCGCCATCACGGATGCCCTCGTCCATCAGGCTGTCGCCGCTCACGCGCCACCAGAACGTGGCCGACGGGTGCCTCACGATCCACGCAATGGGATCGAGTTCATCCTCCAAGTCGTCGGCTGCGGGTGATGGGAAACCTGCGGGCACAACTGTGCCGGATAAGGGCACAATTGTTCCCTTCGAGGAAATTGGGTGAGGAATGGGTACTAGGGCGGCTACTGACATGGATGGGAACATATAGCGAACGGGCGGACTCCGAAAGCGTGTGGACAAGGAATCTTTTCCTGCTGTGGGAAACCAACAGAATTGCCGTCGACGCCGAGGATGTGACAAGAAGCTGGTTGGGTGCGGGGGATATTATGATTCGTGCAATGGTTCACGCGGTCGTCGGAGCGACGATCGCAATTTTCTCGCTCGCGGCAACGCCTGCCAGGGCTGATGCCATTGAGTGGAAGCAGTGGTCATACAACTGCATGCACGATCACAAGGATCCCTACGGAACGGTCATGAACGCAGCCAACTGCTGGGCGATCATCTGCAGAGGCGTTAAATCCCATCATTTTTATGGGTTAGGCAGCTCCTGTCTATACGTTTTCAAGTTTACCCGTGAGGGGCAAGAATTATCGCGAATGAGCAGCGACGAGCTATGTCAGCCCGCGCCGAGCAAAGCCGCGGTTGACGGGACAAGGATTGATTCCCTGACCGATGAAGAGCAGATCAACGCTGTGCGAAAAGGAAAACGCATTCTGCGTCGCGTAGAAGTCCGAGGGTGGCCGTATTGCGAAGACACCGATATCGAAGCCGATCTCAGCGGTTCGGAGCATATCTATCAGAAGCTGCTTAAAATGAGCCCGAAATACCTCGGTGATCCCAAGCCCTAGACATCAATCGTTGACATAATTGAAGGTGCCGCAAAGCCCAGGGCTGTTGATGTCGTGCGGTGATTTCTTGGAATCGAACACGGCCACGCCAAGCAGCCACGTATCTCCGACGGACGACGCATCGTGGAAAACGACATATCTGGCAGTGCCACCACAGAGAGTGTTGCCATTCTCGAGCTTCCCAGGGTCGGCTGCCATTTTGAAGACTTCCGCGGTGACCAGTTTATCCTCCGAGTCACTCCAACGACGCCAAGATGCGCCGACCGACGTCAGCTTCACCTTTTTGCCGTTGCCGAATGTGAGCGTCATCTGGCTGCCTACGGTTGCAAACTTCGCATTTCCAGACAGCTTAATCGCGCCAGTGATCGAATCCGATGTTCGGCTGAACGGCTCGAATGAGCGCTTATCTTGCCAAGCGTGGTGCTCCGGCGCTGATTGAGCGACGACCTGGGCGGATGGGAGACATGTCGCCATGGCGAGGGCTACAAAATATGCACGCTTCAAAGCCGCCATTCGAATTCCCGCCCCATTTTCAGAAGGCAGATGCTTATCACCCGTCACCGACAACTCAAAACGCGGCACCCAACACCTGACGCAGCCCATACTGCAGAAAGCTGGCATCAACCCACGGCCAGATCGCCAGCCCCGCGACCACGGATACGCCAACCCATTTCAGGCGACCTGGTATGAGCAGCAGGGCACCAGTCCACCTCGGCCAGCCGACCAGCATGGCGAGTCCGCAAATGGCGATCCAGATCACGGAGGCATGAATTCCTCCAACAGCGAGTTCTCGCGGCAGACCTTGAAGCCATCCGTAGCCAGCGGCGGCCATTGCCAGGGCACCGACCCATTCAAAGACGCCGGACGGCTTGGTGGACGCCGACCTGAAACGGCTCCCTTTCATGCCTTCAGCCGCCTTTTTGGTGGTCTTCAAGGCTTCTTCGACGGTGCATTTGAAGAATTCGCGGTTCATATTTACGCGGCATCGGACGAGTTGATCGTGAACCAATCGCTCTAGCCAGACGCAATTCCAAGTCGAAACCGTCGCCTCGATCTTGAAAGGTGTCGGCACACCTGTCGCCGCGCTCAATTCGGCGGCGCGGGCACGGGGTTCGCGGAAAGTGCGGCCGACTTTGACGATGCCGGGCATCGACGGATTCGAGAGCACATACACGTAGCCGCGTCGTCTTTTTTGAGTTTCCGCCATCTGCCCTCCCCTTTTTGAGGAGGCTCAGGCGTGGCGTAGCAAGGGACAAATTTGAGTTGTCTGTTTCAGTCTCAGACGGATCGGATTGGCAGGAGGACTACGCCAACCCCTTAAAGGAAGCATGCCGCAATATGCCGTCAGGCGTCACTTCGGCATACTGAACCTTGGCTTCGTGAACGGGTTCCACCCAAGTCGCCTCTTTCTGCTTGAGATCGGGCACCGGTGACGTGCCGATCACCAGTTCATCGAGAGTGTCCTTCAATTCCCTCGCCGACTTCGCCGTGAATCCCGTGCCGACCTTGCCCGCAAACGACATCGTGTGACCGTCCCTGCGGCCCAGATACAAGGCAGTGATCGGTCCACGGTCGGCATCGAAACCGATAATCGGAAAGGCATCCATCTTGGTGCACTTGACCTTGATCCATTGAAGCGTTCGACCCGACCGATATGCGGAATCCGACTTTTTACAGACGATGCCTTCCATATCGAGATCGCAGAATTGATTGAAGAGGGTCGCCCCGTCCGTCTCGAAGTGCTCGACGAAGAATATGCGCTTGGGATCAGCCTCGGCCAGGAATTCGGCCAGCACGCGCTTCCGCTCGAGCAGCGGTGCCTTTCGTAGGTCGAATCCGTCCAGATAGAGCAAATCGAACGCGTAGAAGGCCAATCGGTCACTGATGCCCTTGCCGATGTCCGCAATTAGGGCGCTGTAGCTCGGCCGTCCCTTGTCGTCCGTTACCGCTATTTCGCCGTCCAGGATGACCTCGTTACAAGGCAGGGAGGCGGCATCGTCAGCAACGGATGTGAAACGGTGTATCCAATCGTGGCCTCGCCTCGTTAAGATGCGCACGCTGCCACTGACGACATGCAACTGGGTACGGTAGCCGTCGATCTTGAGTTCATGAATCCAATCGTCGTCCGACGGCACCTTGGTCTTCAGGGACGGAAGCGAGGGCTCAATGAAACCCGGAAATGGCTGCGGTTCCGCGCCTTTGACCACGCGGGCAATGAAGCGGGCTGACGATCTCTTTGAGGGCGGAATGGGCTTCTTGGCTGGCATTCAGATGAAAGCGCCTTGCGCTGTTTGGTTCCGTGAGAGCGGCGGCGAGTTGGTATAAAGCCGCCGCCTCTATCGCCGCGCATCCTTTAGAATTTGGCTCCAACCTTCAGCCCAAGCGCGTGATCCTGCCTGCCGCTGCCAAGCGCCGTTCGGTATTCCAGGCCGATCAGCCAATCGTTCAGCAGTGCGGCATCAAGCGACAAACCAAGGGTAGCGTAGTCGCTCCCGACGGAATCGACATCGACGGCATATGGAAGCGAGCCGATGTCCGTGTAGCCGAGACTGATGCGGCTGGATCCCGAAAAGTCATGCGTGAATTCGGCCCGTACGCCTGGCGTCAGCTTTCCCCAATCCATCAGGAAGTCGTAGCTGGCCCGAACGCCGATGACACCGGAAACCGTGTCCACGGTTTGGTCGCCATAGGTTAGTCCGTAGATGCCGCCGCCCTTTTCGGTGAAGCCGTTCAGCCATGAGCGAGAAAGCTCAAAACGCCCATACGGCGATACCAGCCATTTCTGATCCCGGAATTCGTATGCAGCAGTTAGGGAGCCGAATAATTGGTGGCCGTCCCGGCTGCCCTTCGCGAAGTCACCGGTTGTGGTCACAAAGCGGTTTGAATCGAAATCCAGCCAGCTTCCGCCAATGAGACCGTCAAGGAATAGGTTGTCGGTGGGTTTGTACGACCCGTAGATAGCGGCACTGTAAGCGTTGGCTCGGCTTTCGGTGCCGTTGTCACCCACATCGCTCTTGTCGTGCCCGTAGCCGAACCCGAAGCCTGCGACGAAGCGATCCGAAAAACGGTAGTCGACGCCCGCGCTTATGCCGACGGCCGTTGAATCGATGTCCAGTCCGCCTTTGTCGCGCTCGGCAAAATCGACAAAGCCGCCTGTCCATATGGCATAGGGGCCAAGGTCAGGCCCTTGGATGCCGGAGGACGAAGATGGGTTGCCCCCGTTGCTGGCGTCCTTGCCATCGTCGTAGCCAAGGAGCCCCGGCGTGCCGCCGCCACCCATTTGATCAAGGTAACGCTGTGCATCGTTTCGGTCGCTGTCGGTATTGGACTCGCGGTAGCCGAGGCGGATATCCATGGAGTTCCGCCTGCGGTCGCCCTCGTCGTGGAGTTGCTCGAGGCGGTTATTGAAGTTGCGCGTCTGATATTGCGCGAAGCGCTTTGCGGCATCGACCTGTGCCCCAAGCAATCCAAGGACTTCGGAATCCTGCGAGGGGTCAGGGCGGGCGATGACGGAAAACGTGATCGTGGCCGGAGCCGAGGTGCCAACGGCGTTTGTCAGCGTGTAGCCCACTCCCGCCGATCCCGAGAATGTCGGGCTGGAATCGAAGGTGAGCCGTTGTTGCTGCGCGTCAAGATGCAAGGCTCCGGTTTCGGATCCCGGTACAGACGTCAGGGCGGCCGAGGTGAACGGCGTTCCCGAAGCACCTTCAGTGAGGTCGACTGTGACAGTGGTGCCCGCCACGACTTCAATCGTTCTCGCTGTCGCCGTTGGCAACGGGTTAGATCGAAGCACGCTGACGGTATACGTTCGTGTCGTCGTTCCATCCTGGGCGGTGGCGATGACATCGATAACAGTGGTGCCGACAGCAAGTGCGATAGGAGCACTCGTTGCACCAGAGGCAACAGGCGTCCCGTTGATCGTTATCGTTGCTGCCGCATCCAGGGAAGTTGGCGTGAGTGCTATCGTAGAGACCGAATTTGCAACGGAAACATCGTAGGCAAACGTTCCGGCACCGAAAGCGGGATCGAGCGCCCCGGTGCTCGGCACCAGATTGCTGAGATCGGCAACGGCCGACGAGGCCCGTATGACGGTGACATTGTAGGTTTTCGTCGTGGTCCCATCCTGCGCGGTTACGACGACGGGAATAACGGTATTGCCAACCGACAGAGCGATTGCGCCGCTGGCGCTGCCCGACGAGGCTGCGACTCCATTGACAGAAATTATTGCTGTCGGATCGGCTGCTGTCGGCGTCAGCGAGATGCTGTTGACAGCATTATCGACAGCGACATTGTAGGCAAGCGTCGCCCCCGAGAACACTGGATCAAGGGTTCCGGCGCTCGGGGTAAGGCCGCTGAGATTGGCGTCCGAGGCCGCAGCTCGCACTACAGTGACATTGTAGGTTTTCGTCGTGGTCCCGTCTTGTGCTGTCACGACAACAGGGATGGATGTCGGGCCGACTGAGAGCGGGATAGGTCCGCTGGCTGTTCCTGAGACAACCGCGGTGCCGTTGACCGTGATCGTGGCATTAGGCTCAGACGCTGTCGGCGTGAACGCCATGCTTGCCACCGAGTTTGGCACAGCAGCAGTGTAGGCAAGTGTCCCTGATGCGAAAGCGGGAGCTAGAGTGCCTGCGCTGGGAATAAGGCTGCTGAGATCGGCAACAGCCGAAGAGGCCCGTGTGACAATGACCGTGTAGGACTTTGTTGTCGTCCCGTCTTGTGCAGTTACATCCACTGTCACGGTCGTGGAGCCAACAGAGAGGGAAACAGGCGCACTCGCCGCTCCTGAGACAACCGAGATACCGTTGACCGTAATCGTGGCATTTGGCTCGGAGACAGTCGGTGTCAGAGAAATCGTGGTGTCGGTATTTGCGACATGCACCGTATAGTTCGGCGTAGCGGCAGCGAAAGCTGGACTGAGGGTTCCGACGCTTGGAACAAGGGAGCTTAGATCGGCGTTCGGGGCCGCAGCGCGCTCGACATAGACTTTGTAGAGTTGTGACGTTGTCCCATCCTGAGCTATGACGAGAACATCGATGGTATTCAGGCCGACCAACAGCGCGATAGGTCCGCTTGCCGATCCTGATGCAATAAAGGGCCCATTCACAGAGATCTGGGCATTTGGCTCAGCTGCCGTCGGCGTGAAAACAATACTCGAGACCGAATTTGCCACCGAAGCATGGTAGTAAAGTGTCGCAGATGTGAACGCTGGAGTTAGAGTGCCTGCGCTTGGAACAAGGCCGCTGAGATTGGCGTTTGAAGAAGCAGGGTCATCATCGAGAATGGTGCCTACCCCTTGCGGGTCATCAATTGTTGCTCCTATGATATTGTCGACGTTAACCAAAAATTGTTCGGACAGCTCGAAATCGGCGTCATCTATAGTGGTTACGTTGAAAGTGTACGTGTTGGATCCTGCGGGAATTGTCTGAGATGTAAGGATACTTTCCGTGAAGTCGAATATGCTTCTTGCCGTATTATCGACCGTGCCGATGTCAAAAGTTACTCCGCCAGCATCCGCAGGACTACTGAGAGTTATCGTGAAAACAGCGACGCCGCCTTCAGTAACACTGACATCATTGATCGACAACGAAGGTGTGGGTGCGCCCATTGCATGAAGCGACATCGATAAAAGGGCAAGAAACACTATTGCGAAGCGCTGCCACATCAGCTTCGCCTGAC
Organism: Mesorhizobium sp. A623; assembly: GCF_054489405.1. Classification (NCBI taxonomy): domain Bacteria; kingdom Pseudomonadati; phylum Pseudomonadota; class Alphaproteobacteria; order Hyphomicrobiales; family Phyllobacteriaceae; genus Mesorhizobium; species Mesorhizobium sp. A623. Next base: position 151,797 of record NZ_JBTMXB010000011.1, on the reverse strand, counting down.
GCATGAACTTGGTCATGCATCCCCCCCCTCATCAGTTTGCATCCGCCAATGGTCGCTTTAACACAATGTGGCGAAATCACAAAATTTAACCACAAAGACGCCATAATCCTGCGGTTTTGCCCCAACCTAGTCAGGCAGCCCAGCAAACGGCTTCTGATACCTCACACCCAAAGGCTGGAAATCTTTTTCATTTTGCGTGAGCACGACCAGATCGCACTGTTTCCCCGTAGCCGCAATGGCGATGTCCTCAAAGCCATGTGAGATGCCTGCGGCTCGGGCGACCGTCGCACGGTACCCGTTCTGACAAGGACGCAGGAAATTGAGCGAGGAATTTGGGCAGGTAGGGAAGTCCTTTGTTGCCACGGAAACACTCAGCAACATTTCGAAACAAAATTCTTGTCCCCCGAGGGTTGTTTGATGCTGAGCCCCGACAAAACATGTTTGTGAACGCTGGCCAAAAGGCAGCATTTCGCAACAACAACAATAAGGGGACGACATATGTTCAAGAAGACACTCGCTGCAGGCGCAGCACTAGGAATCGTGCTTGCTGCAATGGCAACAGCTCAGGCGGATACGAAATTCATCTGGCGATCCATGAGGACGGCGTGATCATTGTCGCTGCGACTTCACCCGAAACACCGGAGGTTCCTGAGGTGCCCGAGGAGCCATCCAAGTCGTATGTCCAGATCGAAATGAACGGCGGCTGGATTTATGAATGCGAAACCGATCTGACCGTCGAAGGTGTCAGCGGTGAGCGATATGATCACGTCTTTGATGTGGGCGGGCCGATTGCGGCAGCGTTTGATTCCATCTGGTTGAGTAACGTTGGCACCTTGGACTGGGGTGATTTTGATTCCTCGAAAATATTCGGCAACCCGTGGGATGACGTCGAGAACGCGGAAGACTTCGACCATGATTATCTTCGAATCGAATTTAGCGATTTCTCGCATGGATATAACGTCTGCATCACGCCTTTCGCGCTGGTCACTTCTGGCACGATAGGAACAGGCCAAGGCGTGGGATACGCAGGTGGCTCTGTGGTGGAGCACTGACACCCACCCCATCACGACACCAAAGGCGGCCTCCGGGTCGCCTTTTTCTTATCCCCGATCCCCATTGTGGCTTGCTGGTTCCCAGGTGATCATTTTTGAAACCAACCATTCAGGAGGGGCATCCATGTTGGGCATAAAAAGGATTCTTATTGCAGCGTTGGCGACCGGCACGGTGCTGATCGGTGTCGGGGTGGCAAGTGCTGAACCCATGCCTCACGACTTCACGGTGACTATCTCGCGCGGGGAAACGAAGCTCGTCACCCACAGTGAACTGGTCACGCTCGAAGAGGGCGACGATGCTCCGGAATGGTACAATGGCTATCCTTTGGATGCAATTTGCGGAGCGTGGGATTACAATGAGAGTGGGATTTTGATTTCCATTCTGGAAACCTGTCCCGTTGACACGATAGGTTTCACGTACACTGTCGAACTCAACCCAGCGATCCGCACGATCACCGTAAACGTCACCGATCAAGAGGTCCCCCAGCCTGTCGGCTGCACGGTTCCTGAAGGCGGCAGATTCGTATTCAGAACCCTACGCTCGGGAGTTCTGCCATGCTGACGCCCGTTCAATCCGAAGGCTTCCAACCGCTAAAACTCTTGTTCCTGCCGCTATTTATTTTCGTGATCTTCGCAGCGATATATATCACCGGCGCAGGGCTCGCTTCCCTGTCTGACGGCTATGATGCCCTGGTCGAAGTCGGGGTGCCTGTGGCGCACGACATGATTTCGCTGATCACCGGATTTCTGGACTCCATTCCGCATATGGGTGCGGCTCTCGGCGTCGTCGGAGAATCGATCGCGTTCGGCTACAGCCTGCTGCCGTCAATCGAAATTCCGACGGGTGTCATTATCGTAGCCAAGATAATGGGGGCGATGGGGTTGTGTTCATTCATCGGCATGGCGTTCTTTTTGGGACTGGAGGCGGCCTCCGATCCGGAGAGCTATCCGAACTGAGCGATGTCCGCCAATGGATTGAACGGCCTCCTGACGGGGGCCGTTTTCAATTTGATCGATCGTTTTCCGTTAGTTCCTTGCATAGTCCCGAGTGAGAATCTTCGTGAAAGCAATTTCTGCGGAGGGTTCGTGATGCGTGAGACAGTATTCGAAAACGGGTTGAGGGTGCCGGTCGAAGTTAACGAGATCTTTGATGCGGTTCTGGAGCCGTACACGTCGGCCGAGGTGACGGGAGTGCGGGGAGACGTAGCCCCGTTTCTGACGCGCGATGAATTCGACGACGTCATGATGTCGATCAATGAGGTCCGCGAGGCGGTCAATTCGGTAGCGAAAAACGACGAAGACCGGGATCGCGTGTTGTCGCATATATGGGCTGACCTGCCGTCGTGGGCGAAGTCGCGTGAGGCTTTTCAGCAGCGATGGCAACTGCGCGTCATCGATCCCAGGGTGTCGCTGTCGCCCGGATACGTCCGTGGGCGCGTCGAAGAAGTTTTGGCAGCCTTGGAGGCGATGCAAGAACCCGAGCCAGCAATGGCTTTCGGGATGAGATAGCAGGGGGCGAGAATGGCGACGACGAAAGAAGAGAGATCGCGGCTCAAGCGACACCTGAAGTTTCTGACGAAGCATCAGGGCAATCCGCTGTCACAGGCATTCCTTACGAAGGCCGACTCCCGCAATGGCGTTTTCGTGACGGTCGAGATGGACGGCAAGGTTCGGAAGCTTAGCCTCAATTCGGCGCAGATGACGGCCATCACCTGGTACGCGCTCGGCCATTTGAAGATGGATGCAAACCGCGAAGGAACGTTGCCGCCATCATTTGACGGCAACCCGCGCCTGCGCCGTCATATCGACACGTTCCGGAATTTCGGCCACTTCCGCGAATTCGTCGCGTGCGAGAAGCAGACGCCCGGTCTTCACCGGAAACAGCCCCGCACGGACGAGGGTGATCGCATCACCGAGCACCACGAACGCTTGGTCGAGCTGTTCGCCTACGCCGTGCTGCCTGTGTGGGCCAAGGACGAAAAGGCGTTCGTTAAGCGGTGGGGGATCGTCGCAGGCGACCACTGTTTCCGCGCGATGCTAGCGCCGACAGATTCACGAAATCAGCAAACGAGGAGGGCTGCATAATGGAAAAGACCGCAAGCGAAATAATGATGGAAACGCTCAGGCAGCGGATTCTGGATCAGTACGAGGAGGACGCGCTGCTGCGGCTGGGCGGCCGCCGGTTCGGCATCGAAATCGAGGGAACGACCCGTGATCCGTGGGAACTGACCGCGGACGAGCGCCTGGCATGGATTCAGACTGTCCATGAGGCGATGACAACCATCCGCGAGGATGCGCGACTGGTTTCGTTCACAAGGTCATGGGCAGGTCTCGACAAGGAACACCGTGACCACCTGCTCGATGAGAATTCCCACCTGTTTGCGAAATCTCGCCTCACCGACATGAAGGCGATGACCGAGGACGAATGCGCTTGGATCAAGGGAGCCGATAGCTGGGAGGTCGCTGACTTCCTAACGGACAACGGGCCGATTTACGGAAGCCGCCCTTCCCTGATGCCGGGCAACAAGGAGCCTGTCGCCCCTCCGGTGATGAGGCCGTCGTTTGCGATGGCGGCATAATGCTGTCGGCGGTTTTCAGGGGAGTTTTGTTACTTGCTGTGCCGGTTGGTTTCCTAGTCGTGATGTTGGTCGCCGTGCGGAGCAAGAACGACATCAAACCTGCCGCCGCCGGCGGCGAGACAGACATAGTGATCACCGGTTCGGTCACGCAATAGATCAGGCTGCTTGCCCCCCTTGGCGGCCTGTAGAAACCCCTGCCCGGGCTCCTCCCCGTGGCGGGGGTTTTCTTTTTTCGGAATGGGGTTGCCGGATGCGAAAATTGGGGTGACCTTTATTGATGACGGTGTGAAGGACAGGCCGTCGAGCGTACTGCCCGGGACCCCGCTTCCCTACCCCCTCCCCACAAGGGTTCCCGGGCAGTCCATAGACGGCGATAGGGCCGCTTAACGGTCTCACCCGCTGCAGTTGTCATACACTTTGTCGAAAGCCTGCCTGACGATTACGGCGACGTCTTCGTTTCCGTTGGTTTCCGCATCGGGAGGGCTGTCTCGGGTAAACGTAATCATCCCGATTTTACGGCCGTTGCCATCAAGGTGGAGGCGTTCCCCCTCGCCCACAAACATTGCCCGGAAGCATTCGTCGGCGGACGTGCTGTCCATAACCATGAACCCGTCGGCGGTCTCGACATCGAGCAAGTAACCCGCTGCAATGGCTGCGAGCAGGATCTCGTAGGCGTAGCTCTTCTCAAATTCGTCCGCTGTCATGGCACAATCACTCCTAACTTGTGAATGACTGTAAAGCAGCTATCTGTCAAATCTTTTCGAGATAGGCCTGAATGACATTGAAGGCCTCCAGGACTTCGCGCGAAGCCCGGTCGACGGCGTCGTTCATGTCATTCGGCATGAAATTATCGTGACCCATCCGTATGAAAACGATCTCTTGGCCGATGGCCTCGATCATCTCAGAGAACAGGGGCCCCTCTACCCTGTCGAGATCGTACATGGCCATCTCGACGGCATATCTGACGTGCGGGCACATGGCTTGTGACATCGGCGTTCCCTCCATTTTGGATAAGAATTCGCCCCTCCACTGCAAGAATCCAGACATTGTCCCATGCGGCCCTGGCGGGGATGATTGTCGGCACGACGAACAAGGGGGCAATCAGATGGCGCAGCACACCACCCTCACAACGGATTCCGACAGGAAGTTGCGGCACCTGCTTCGTCGTGGGATCCGCTCGGGAGCGTTTACCTGGGACATGACGATGCCGCCGGTCGTCTCGTCATCCAAGTGGCTGTTCGATGCCGTCGGTTGCGGCCGCCTACATATGAAGGATGTGATCGAGGTTACGGGCGAGGAATTCAGACGTGCTCATGAACGCATGCTGGATGGCGATCCCTGTTCGTACGTAGTCGTCGGCGGTCATCATGAATTGGTGCACGGCTGGTGGGCCGGGATGGCGGGGACGCCTGACTACGAAATCATGCGGGTTGCGTCCGGAAAGCTGGAACGTATTGAGGACGCCCGTTTCCGGGCTTTCCACGGCAAGGATCCCGACACCCGCCGAACGGCTGATTTCGATGTCTATCGGGTGCTATCGGGGTTCTGCAAGGCGCACGCCAAGAGTTCGCCGGTCACCAGCCGTGGGTTTCAGGTGGCGCATTTGCCGTTTTTGAAGCCCTGCTGACTTTCTCGTTGGCCTTTGGCGGTATACGCTGCCGACCGGGAACGGGAGGGGTCATGCTGAGAATTGTCGCCGCCGCGGCATTGGTGGTCGCGTCGTTATGGACGATGCCGTCGATGGCTGCCAACGCCACGCAGGAGAAGTGCACCTGCGATTTGAAACCCGAAAGTGTGCTCAATAACGGGGCATCGGTTCGTAATGCGACGGTTTGCTGGTCAACGGAGGACGTCGATCGCCAGTGGTGCGACATCTCCGTCCAAGCGATCGAGGGCGATGGCCGGCACCAAGCGATCATAAACGAATTCGTTCACCTGCAGAGCGATCCCGTGAAGATGACGGCGTTCCTGCAGGCGCAGGCCCAGAATTCGCTCGGGAGCCTGAGCGATCCCTCGACAATGGAATTCGTCGCCAAGGCGCAGGTGGAACTTCCTGCCGTCATGAAGGTCTCGGCCGAGGAATCGGCCGAATGCGTTGCGGCCTTCCAGCGATATCGGGAAACCAAAGAACCGTTCAAAGGCATCTACGACAAGCAATTCACCTGCCAAATTGGCGAGACGACGGGATGGCTGCGCATGACGTATGTGATTGGCGATATCAGGTTCGTGTATATGGTCGCGCCTGATGCGTGATGTGCGACGAACATTTGTACAATGGCTCCGAGATCTTATCCGTACCGATGTCCCAGGCATACGGCAGGGGATTGTAACCACCGTTATCATAGCTGCCGGGATCGCGTTTTGGGTCTGGATGACGACCAGTCCGCAAAAGCTCACCATCGATTTCAGTGACATCCAAGGTTGTGCTCTCGGCAAACTGGCCGACATCGCCAAGCGCCAGATGGACGACATCCCTTTGACCAATGGCGCTGACTCGATGACGATTTGCGACGACAGACCACTGGTCGATGTCAGGTCAGAACTACCTCGGGCGCTCGCCAACCGAATTCCAGGTTGTTTGGTATGGCGTGGCAAGGATTCAGGTGGTCTCGTTCTCGTGCGCAAAAGCGATGCCGTCTGTGCGCGGCCTGACGGCAAAGGCTTTGTCTGCGATGGCGCAATGGCCCCGCACTCACTCGGAAACAATGCCATCGGCGATTCCATAGACGTAATCAAACCATGCTCGGTCGACCTGCTGCGCCGCTTCGGCTTCTCATCCTGATCGGCATAAAACATCGGCAAAAGAGATCGGCAACGCATATCGGCAATTTGTGATGCATTTGGCTTCCAGTTGCCTTATAACGCGGGCCTTTGGAACTCCATAGAGATAGGCAAGAAATGCTGGAAACTCCCGCTCGAATTGAACCCTGTCTGTTCGGGGATGCAATCCCGTCCGTACTAGCCGATCTCACTGTCGAACTTCAGAGAGAAGCCAGCGATCTGGGCCGAGGCCTAAATCCGGATTCGGCAGCCGAAATGGCCGATCTCGTGCGCGTCATGAACAGTTACTACTCGAATTTGATCGAGGGCCACAACACAAGACCGCGGGACATCGAGCTTGCCTTGGCTGGAGCCGAGGTCGATCCGGAGCGGCGGCCGCTTGTTCTCGAGGCCATGGCGCACGTCGAAGTCCAACGGGAGGTTGACCGTCTCTATCGAACTGGCGAACTGCCGGTCCCGACATCCATAGATTTTGTGCAGTGGCTTCATCGTCGCTTTTACGATGTCATGCCTGAAGAGTTCCGTTTCATCCAAAAGCCGGACGGCACCAGGGTTGAAATCGTCCCTGGTGCGTTTCGGTCGACGGTCGACCATGAGGTTGTCGTTGGCAAGCACCATCCGCCGTCATCGGATCGCGTTCTCGCCTTTATGGAGTATTTCCAGATGCGATTTGCGGGTGCCGAGAAGCAGGCAAGTCAACGCATCATTGCGATTGCGAGCGCGCATCATCGGTTCAACTATGTGCACCCGTTTCCCGACGGAAATGGACGAGTATCCCGCCTCATGTCCCATGCGATGGCCTTGCGTGCCGGGATCGGTGGCAACGGGCTGTGGTCGATTTCCAGGGGGCTTGCGCGAGGTCTCAAAGATCGCAGCGAGTACAAGCTGATGATGGATCTCGCGGATAGCCCACGGCGGGGCGACCGCGACGGCAGGGGGAATTTGTCGGAGGCCGCGCTCATCAGGTTCGTCGAGTGGTTTCTGTCCGTTGCCTTGGATCAGGTCAGGTTTTCGGCGACGATGTTCGACCTGGGACGCCTGGAAGATCGGATCCGTACGCTCGTCAAAGATATCGTCGACGACAAGCGAGCGCCCGACTTGGTGGCGGCCGTATTGCGGCATGGTAGTTTGCCGAGGGGCGATGCCAACTTTGTCTTGAAGACGTCCGACAGGACGGCCCGCAATACGATGTCGGAGCTCGTCGATCGAGGATTCTTGAAATCAGAGGGGCCGAAGAAGCCCGTCAGGATCGCGTTTCCGTTGGACTACAGGGAGCGGCTGTTTCCGAACCTGTTTACGGATGCCGAAGTTGTTGTTCCCGAGGCACCATCATTGAGATAGTTAAGCAGGGAGTTGGGCAAAACCTGACTTTAGGTTTGGGAGTGGTGCGAAAGTCGAGCCAAGCCCTGCCAGGCAGCCATGGCGGTGTCAAAGAAATGCCTGAAAACGTCGAATGGCGGAGATCTGGTTGTAGTTGGCTTTCCATAAAATATTTTCAGGACGCCAACACAAACTCTAGTGCTGTCAACAACTTATCTTCAAATTATACTTGCATAATGTCATAATATAATATACTATTTAGATAGTAGACAAGAAAGACAGACTCCGGAGAACGAGACGATGACCTACATCCTCACAAACCCGAAATCCAACCGCATCATGGATGTCATGGACAGCCTTGAGACCCTGCAGCAGGTCGATCCGACGGTCGTGTGGGAGGGCAAGAAATTCGTGTTTGGGGGCTTCCTGGTGGTGACGGACGAAGGCGTCACCGTAGGTAGCTGCATCGATGATCTCGAACGGGGGAGCCTGAAGTTCGAGGGCTACTTTCACTGACCGGTGATGACCTCAGGTGGGGAGGCATGGCCCTTTCCCGACATGCTTGACGCCTCGGGAAGTCGAGGTGACTGATTTTATCAGTGGGGTGTGTACCCCGAAATAATAAGGGGAACATTATCATGACCGGAATCGAGACCCGTGAAGCGGAGTACAAAAAAATCTTCAACGCTACCAAGTTTTCTGACAGCTACCTCTGCGGCTGGCCCAAGGGCACCCTGTCGACACCTAACCGGTTCCTCGATGCAGTTGAGCGATCGTCAGAGAACGATCCGATTGTCCTTCTGGAGATATCCAGGATGAACGATGGTGAGCGCCGCGAATGGCTGAACGGTGGCATGAGCCGTGAAATGGAATCCTGCGAACGGGACGGCCGCGATTTCATCGATGCCGAACTCTGGAACCTGGATGGCAGCAACTACCCCTCGGGGAACCTCCATACGGAAATGCTGCCGGTGGCGGCGCGACTTCTCCTTGCCAGGCAGATGGCGGCGTCTGTCGGGATGGGCCTGGCTTTGGCTGCGCCTTCCAAGGCGGCGTAACAGATTTCACACCTGATGCCGGTCATAAAAATGTTGGAAACCCGCTCTTGACTTAGAGCGCACTCGAAGCCGTAGCTTCCCTTGCGTCGAACGAGAACAGGTGACTCATGAAGATCGGCGAATTCGCAAAGCAGTCCGGTTTGTCGGCCTATACGCTCCGCTATTACGAGAATATCGGCTTGATGCCGTATGCGGATCGAGACCGATCCGGACAACGCGATTACGACGCTTCAACCCTCAATTGGATTGAATTTCTCGGCCGTCTCAAGACGACGGGAATGCCGGTTCGAGACATGCTGCGCTATGCGGAGCTTGTCGGCCGAGGGGATGAAACTCTGAGCCAGCGCCGCGAAATGCTCGAAGAGCATCGTGACCGTGTCCGGACTCACGTAGCCGATCTCCAAGCCTGCCTTCACGTCCTCGACAACAAGGTCGCCTCCTATTCCGAGGCGGAAGCAAAGGACTGAAAGATGACGAATACCAACGAAATGCAAACCCGGCAGCTCGGGCAAGGGCTTGAAGTCAGTGCAATCGGCCTCGGCTGCATGGGCATGAGCTGGGCCTACGGCGCTACCAATGCCGACAAGAAGGAATCCAGGGCGACGATCCATCATGCGCTCGATCGCGGCGTCACCCTGTTAGACACCGCCGATGTCTATGGCCCGTACATAAACGAGGAACTCGTCGGCGAAGCGATCAAGGATCGACGTGATCAGGTTGTGCTCGCGACCAAGTTCGGCATCGTGCGCGGCCTCGAAGCGGTGCCGGGAGTTAGCGGGCAGACGGTCAATGGACGCCCGGATTACGTGAAGTCTTCGTGCGAGGGGTCGCTCCGCCGGCTCGGCGTCGATCATATCGACCTTTATTATCTTCACCGCGTCGACCCCAATACGCCGATTGAAGATACCGTCGGTGCAATGAAGGAACTCGTCGAGGCAGGAAAGGTACGCCATATCGGCCTGTCGGAAGCCGGTCCGGAAACCGTTCGCCGTGCTCATGCGGTGCATCCGCTGACGGCACTTCAGAGTGAATACTCGCTCTGGTCTCGAGACCCGGACGATGGTGTCCTGCAGACGCTGCGGGAACTCGGCATTGGCCTGGTCGCCTATTCCCCGCTGGGAAGGGGCTTCCTGTCCGGCGCAATCCGCTCGGTGGATGATCTCGCGCCCGATGATTATCGGCGGCAATCGCCTCGCTTCATGGGCGACAACTTCGCGCGCAATTTGGAACTCGTGGCCAAGATAGAGCAGCTTGCCGCCCGCAAGGGTGTGACACCTGCCCAAATGGCGCTTGCCTGGGTCTTGGCACAGGGCGACAAGATTGTTCCGATCCCGGGTACCCGTCGCCGCTCACGGTTAGACGAGAACCTTGGAGCGTACGAGATCAGTCTTACCCGTGAGGACCTGCAGGAAATTGAGACCGCACTCCCCTCCGCTGCTGGAGATCGTTATGGTGAAATCGGCATGAAAGAGCTGCGCCGATAGACGACATTGTAACGAAGAACGATGGAGGATCGCGTCGAGCACGTCGGCGCGGTTCTCCCAGATTTGGATTTCTTTATAGCCAGCGATGCAGCTACCGATGAGTACTGCTGCTTACATCAACCCGATTCTCTCGAAAAAAGCCTTGTTTCGAAGCTTGGCTGAATCCAAAATATCCTTGAATGACGATATCTCGATGAAAATATTGAAAGCATCGTCCCAACGATACCAAGTTCCAGACCCGACCTTTTGATGGAACGGCCCTAGAGCCCTCATAACGGTCCGCAGGCTAGGCGTGACATCAGCAATGATATGACAGACGAAGGGAGTTGTGTCGGCAATCTGTCGAAGAGGGGTGCCATCGTATTTAATGGCCTCCCCTGATTTTCTCATATCTTCGACGTATTTCCGCACTTGAGTGATCGGGTTTTTCTCAAGGGTGTAGTCATCCCGTTTAGGGCGTTTGAATTCAATGATCGTGATTGGCTGCGACAGGTCTGTGTTTTGAAAGCCGAGACCAGTCTCGAATACCGAGATATCGGGGCGATCAAGAGGATTCTCGGGGTTGGCGATTTGAGCCTTCATTTGTTTATCTGAATTGAAATATGAGAAGAATGCGAGCCGGTCATCAACGATCCAGAGGTTATGATCCTCGTAATCGAGTTCATCTGATGTCGATTTCAGTGGGCATACGATGTCGTGCACTATGTCTTCGTAATCCGAATGTTTGGCCTCGATGTCCGTATATTTTAAGCCTTCCTCGAACACCTCCAATATCATCTTTCTCTTCATGACATACTCGGCGAGAGAAGAAACAGATTCGCTCTGAAGACCAGCCACATATTCCTGGGCCTTAGCCGTAATATCTGGCAGCTTCTTTTTAACGGATGTCAGAAATGCATTCTTCCGGCGTTTGTATTGCCTGAGCGACTGCCGCGATAACTCAACGAAGACCTCCTCCTCTTTCTGCATTGAAAGATGGAGTTTGCCGGCGAATTCCTTACTGTCGCGTGCGACGCTCAGGAAACGCGGATGCTCAATCCTAAGCGAAGCAACGACTTTTTGTTGCCGCTCACGGATTTCGGTGATCTCGGGAGCCAAGAATTCTTTGGCTTTGGCCTTGGCAGCATCAACGATCAATTCGAGATCGTCATCAGATAGAGAGAATTCAGTGCGGGTGTCGTTCGCTGTTTTGTTTAGAATTTCGGATTCGACATAGCTGAGATATGCGTGCTTCCCACCGATCGCGTTCATACCCAGCACGGCATCCAGTTCGTAGCGCTTTACCGCACGGCCATTGGCACCGAGATACAAAGCGTTCGTACTCTTCTCATCGTCTGAAATCGACTTTGGAAGCAGAAAACAGTGGCAAACGAAATCGAATTCTCCTTGCGAAAGGTTCAATGAAAATGTGAAGTCATGATCACGCTCGGTGACCGATGTGAATTGGTCGAAAAGGTCAATATTCTCTTCGCCGTCGAGGATTTCAATTTTTGGCTGACTTATATTCACGAAATAGCTGATGAAATGAGCGAGTACCCGACTCGCGATCGTGCTGGCCTTGCGTGGAATCGAACTGGCATACGCATCCCTGTACGGATACAAATCGACGGTCGTACCGATATGTTCAACCGTCACGCCGTTTGAATATTCTATGTTCTGGATGGGGTCATCGAGGCAAAAATCGAAAGTCACGCGGCTTACTGCTTCAGTGTCAGCGAATACGCTTTCAATTCGAATTGAATCGGCAACCTTCAGCCACAGAAGTCGTCCCACGCCCTTGCCGCCTATGGGAGCCTTCTTTTGAGAGTCCATTTTGACGAATGAATCGAGGTTTTGCTGGTTGAAACCGATTCCATTGTCGTTGATTTTAAAACCGATGCATTCTCCATTCTCCGCCCGGACGACCATTACACGGATGTAGCCGGATGAGATTTGATCGCGACCGAAGCGCTCTTCGATAGCCTGTATCGAGTTCATGATCGCTTCGAAGAGCGGAAAAAGCGTGTTCTTGGGATTGGGCGCTAGCGAAATGTTGTTGATCCGACCAGCCGGGTCACTTCTCCAGTTGAATGATGTTCCCGCAATTGCATCCATTTTTGGCCCATTCTCGGCATAGGTTCCCGACTGGAACGAAACCGAAGGTTAGCTGCCTTGATCCGTTTTCTCAAGGAGACGGATATTGCAACCGAAGCTGTAAACGCCGATTTCCGCTCCTGTAGGGCAACTCACCACGGCCGATCACTCAAGGCCGCAAGGTTCGCTCGGTAGATGGCATGTGGCGATGCAGCAATGACGCGCCTCGCGATATCTGTCGTCTGCCCCTTGGATATGGCTACCATGATCGCAACTCCTTCGTCATCACCTTGGTGGCTTGCGGACCCCCATGTCATGATTCAGGGCATCACTGGGCGAAGCCAATTCTGCTTTGCTCAAATTCCTGCCTTGGGGGGAGGCCATGCACATGCCAGATACCGACGCCATTGCGATCCCGGAGGCTCCTTATGTCCCCTGCCTTGTCATGGACGATGACCACCTTGCCGTACACGGCCGCAACATGTGGTTAGGGGATCCCTTCCACGTGCTGCCTGCCGACGAGTGGGACGCCTGAAGATGGCGATGGCTGCCGAAGCTGCCAACGGTGCCCGGACGTCCATCGGCGGCATCATCGGCATCGCCGGCGGCGAATGTCTGGTTATGGCAACGGCCGAAGGCGCTGGGCGGTTCCTTGCGTGGCACGACGAGACCTCCCAACGTATCGATACGGATTCCTTCTTGCTGGGGTTGTTCCCTCTCGAGATTGTGGATTTCTTCGATGCCCCGGGAGGCCGAGCGCGCGGTCTTGTCATCAAGGACATGGGCGGTCGCGTTTATATCGATAGTGAAACCCGCCGCTGGCATGGCAGCCTCGATTGCGAAACGGATAACCCGTCTTGCTATGCGTTGTTCGACCCAATGGAACAATTCAAGACAAAATAGTACGCGCTCACCGAAATCATTTTCATCTCATAATTGTGAAGACAGGTCACAGCAAGGCTTGTCAGCTTATTTGATTCTTGATTTATGCCATGAGTTACTATATAATATAAGAATGACCGCAAAGACGGTCGGGGAACATCAGCAACAGAAGCCATCAATTTGAGGAGAAGACAGATGGGCAAGCTTGAAGTTTGGGAAAGCATCACGATGAACGCCATTTTTGGCGGCATCTTGCGAGGCGAGGAATGTGAGGACGCGACGGAGAAAGCCGCTTGGCTTCAGGAGGTCGCAACCGATCAGAAGCTGACCTTCCGCCGTGACGAAGTCATCCGCGAAGTTCCGGAGACCCGTGCCGAGGTTGTCCTTCGTGCCTTGTCCGATCTCGTTGACAGTGGGCTACTCCTGCAGCCCGGCAGAGACACCTATCGCGTGTCGGCATCCGGAGCTGAAGCGCTCGCCGCCGAGGAAGGCTGCGCCGCCGAGTACATGGCAGCACTCGAATTCACCAGGCTGCCATTGGCGGCTTGAGGATGGCGATGGGGAGGTTTCGGCCTCCCCTGACTGCACATGAAATCAAAAAGACAAAGGGGAACGACGATGATGAATGTAGAAACCAATACCGGAAAATTCGATGCCGCGGTTGCCGAGTTGTCGCCACATGTGTCGACTCATAGTGGGTACTGGAGACCTTGGGACGAACTCGGCCCCATCGTGGGAGAAATCGTTTCAAGCGCCGAGGGAACTGATCAGCCCGACAGGAATAGTGTCGAGGCTCTGGTGGATGCCGCCAAGTTGCATGATTTCTGGAACGGGATCACCGACCGGAACAAAAACAAGAAATTCGATGCCCTTGTGAAGGTGTTGTCGCCGAAATTCTCGGATGGAAACGGGGGGCAGAAGCCTTGGTCAGCAGTGAGACCACTGGCGGAAAAGCTCGTTGAGTGGGCTGAAGGAGGCCATGCTGATCTTTGGCGCATCGATGCCCTGATGAAGGGTGCGAGGTTGCGTAATCTATGGGGTAACTGACGACTCCGCGCAAATCGAGAAATCAGAAAAGTTTGGAGGTCGGCCATGGACGATGAAGACGAAATTCTAACCGGAATCCTGGTTAGGGAGTTGACCGCTGTACTGCAGAGCGACCAGGGCGTCGATGCACCTAAGACGGGATCTTTACAGGCTGCCAATGATGGCGGTCGTGACGAAATCCAGTCGGACGAAGAACTCAATAGCGCTTTGGATCGCTTCTGCGAAATCCTCGGTGCCGAACTTGGTGATGCAGAATTCGCCGAAGCTGAAGCGCTCATCAGTAGGATAGGAACCTATGAGGATAAGACTTGGGCGCGTGGGGAAGCAGCGTGACGCCAAGTGCACGCGGCTGTCATCATTGGCAGTGGGTGGTATTCATATTGATATATTTTTCGGTAATTTGAGTAAACCCTTGTTAAAAGGCTGGGAGAGTGGAGAAAGGTCGAGCCACATCCTTCGGCGCGATAGTTGAAGTCGCCGTGTATGGCTGCGCTGGTAATCGGTCGAGTTGCCATTCTGCCGAAGAGGCTCGCCCTTCTTGGTCGAAATTTCTCGATTATACTTAAATTATTTTTCGATCGGCAAATTCACGCGTCGGTATAGCTAGCCTTGTCAACTATGTTTTCTGTGGTTATCCCTTGATTTCTATCATAAGTTACTATACATTATATGTAGATGATCGATAAAGATCACTGCCCCAAAGGGGAACCGAAAACGCCATTTGTGAGGAGACAATTATGGCCAGATACATGAACACCATCGAATTCGACGATCGTATTGCAGCAGGCCAGGACCCGTTCTGGGCTGCCCGTATCGAGAAGAGATCGGCTGCGCGCAAGGGTATCCTGATCGAGATTGAAGACGTCCTGGAAGGTAGCTTCGGCGACGAAAATCCCTACGCCTTCGACGGCGGTGAAGAGGATTACGGTTTCCGCTTGAACTGACCGGCATCCCGGAGGGGCTGCGGCTCCTTCCCACCATCTTTGAAATCTCATCCTTTGAAAGGATCACGACATGAAAAATGCAGCGATCACAATTTCAGTAAACAAGCCAACCGACATTTGGTTCGGCGACCCTTGCTACGTTTACCCGCAAGAAGCCTGGCAGGATTTCTGCAAAGAATTCGAGAAGGAAATCGGCGAAGAACGTGGTGCTGCCATTTTCGACGACGTCGACAAATTACTTGTCATGTCCACGGCATGCGGCGACGGAGACTATCAGCTGTACCGGGACGCAGACCATGTCGGATCGGCGCTCGTCGACTCAGGATTGCTCGCATTTATCCCGCTCGACTTCATCGAGAACTGGGACGGCGACACTAGCCTTGGCATCGTGCTGCGCGACTTCACCGGCACCGTTACGGACGATGCTGCGAACTGCAACTGGTGCGGCGGCATCGAGTGTATCACGGACGGTTCGGACATCGATGAAGGCGACGGTTGGAATGAAGATGACGATTTTGACGATGAGGACTACGACCAGGCTGCCTGACAATCTCCCGGGATGCCGGTCATTGCTGATGAACCCAAGAGGGAAGTGGTGCCTCCCCGTTCAATTTCGGGAGGCAAATTATTTTGTTGACACATATCCGGTATGCAGTCATCATCGAAACATAAACAGGAGTTGACCATGAAACTGAACGAAACCGCAGCCACCGTTCTGACCGTTCTTCGCGAAACGGAATACGAAAACAGTTGGACTGAAGACGGACACAACTGGTTGGAGATCTATCTGGATAACGCTCGCGTCGACGCCCGTGTTCGTCATCTGAAGGGCCGTGCCTGGGCATCGGCACTGTCAGTTCTTTCGAAAGCAGGTCTTTACAAAGTCGACGATGGCTACGCTTTCGGCTTCGTCAGGATGACGTGATGAGCGATTTCATGGAAGTCCGATATGCAGACCCCGATGCCCAGGTCAGCGTGCTGCGCCTGGGCATCGGGAAGCCGCAATATCGCGTGATGTCGTGCTTCTCCGGTATCTCGGCCGCCTCGGTTGCCTGGAAGGACGACTTCGAATTCGTCGCCTTCTCGGAGCCTGCTGCCTTCCAGTCACATGTGCTGCATCACAGGTGCGGTGCATCGCGGCCGAAATATCTCCCGGAAGGCTTCGATCCTGCGGATTACGAAACCTTGCCGGAAAGCGGCGTCGTAAATTTTGGCGACATCTCCCAAATCACCGATGACGATCTCCGGAAGTTGGGCCACGTCGATGTCCTTGAGGGCGGCTCGCCTTGCCAAGACTTCTCTGTTGCCGGACTTCGTCAGGGCCTCGATGGGACGCGAGGTAACCTGACGCTGGCTTTCGTGATGCTGGCCGAGCGCATGAAGCGCATTAACGGCCTCAAATTTGTGGTTTGGGAAAACGTGAGGGGAGTGCTCAGTGATGAAACAAACGGATTCGGAAATCTTCTGGCAGCTCTCGTCGGAGAGTGGGAGCAGCCTTTGCAGCCGCCAAGGCAAGGATGGTCGTGTGCAGGTCACGCTGTTGGACCCGAAGGCGAAGTCGTCTGGAGAACCGTCCAGGCATCATCATGGGGCCTCGCCCAGCGTCGCGATCGTGTCTTTGCTGTCGCCCATTTTGGAACCGATGTCACTGGAGAAGCTGCAGGAGTTCTCTTCGAGTCCGACGACCTGCCGTGGCGTTTTGAGGAGAGCAAAGAAAAACAAAACGTTGTCCTCGATCCCGGCCGACGTCGTTCAGGCGCTGCAGGCCGTCGCATCGAAGAAGAAGTCGCCGGCGAAAAAGTCTACGCGCTCGACATGAAATCCAAGCCCACGGCATCGACCACGGCCTATGCGATCACTGCCCGGAATGCCGGAAATCCTCAGCTGCTCATTTACAAGGATTCTCCTGACGGCGGCTGGATCGTCCGGAAGATGACGCCGCTGGAAACCGAAAGGCTGCAAGGCTTCCCTGACGACTGGACGGCGGTCCCGTTCAGAAAGCTTCAGGTCGCCGCCGCCGGACATCGCCGCGGTGCGGTAGGCAACTCGATGCCCGTCCCCGTTATGAGGTTTATCGGCCACTTCCTGCATGGGCGTCTGTCCGTACTCGATGCAATCGAGAGAAGGAACAGGGCTGCAGCCTTGAATCCGGTCGCCCAGAATTCCGGGAATAGGGCTGCGGCATGAGAAAATAATCGAAAATAATTTCGTCGTAATTTTTGCGATGTAGTTGCCATCGGTGTTTGTCAACAAGCTTAAGGCTTGTAAACGTCACAACTTACTACTATTATATAAACATGATCGAGATAAACGAGATCGATATATCAAAGGAAGAAGACAATGACCAAGCAGATCGAAAAGAACGCCCTCAAGACTTCGGAACTGGTTGATTTCCCGACAGCGACTGCAAAGCGTGGGTATTACAATGAGATCAACAGCATCACACTGGCCGATGGCTCCGTGCTGCAGGCAAGTGACATCATCAAGATGTTCAGCGGCGTCCTGCCGGAAACGTTCGTCGAGTTCGACAAAAAGATGCGCGGCGACAGCCTCAACCTCGATGTCTACGGATACGATCCGGAACAGGGTGTCGCCATCATCCAGATAAGGCATTTCTACAAACGCTATGCCAATGGCTTCGCCAACATCCACAAGGACTACGTCCTGGTCGGCCGCAACGAAATCACCAACGAACTCTTCCGTCACCCAGTGTCGGCTCACGCTGTTCATGCTGGCGTCCGCAAGGACGAAGAGAACCCGGTCTCCGCCGTTCGCGCTGCCCAAAAATGGATGTGGGGCGTCAACGACAAGCAATTGGCTTCCGGCATCCGCCAGGGCGACATCTTGATCGTTCCCGCCAAGGGCAAGCCTGCGAACGCAGTGAAGATCGAGGCCGAGACCGTTCTGGTCGGCGAGACCCACGAGGTCCATGCAGCCGAGTTCTGCAAGGACAAGAAAGGCGTCGTTTTCGCCTACGGGCCGACCGTCCGGCACACCAAGGGTCAGCATCTCACGACCTACGGCGACGGCGATTTCTGGCATTCGATCCGCGTCGCAGACGAAGCCAGCACGTGGGAATGGGGTGCCCGTCTGGGCGACTGACGGCTTCGGGGCGGGCGAAAGACTATAACAAAAGGGGGCACGTCCGTTCCGAACTTCTTGAAGATTATGAACAATAGCGAGGCAACAAAATGAATATCAAGGATTTCACCATCGACTGCACCGGCGACGTATGCCAGGGCGACATCATTCTTTTCACCGAGGGCGTCTTTGGAGGCTCGTTCCGGAGACCCAGCCATCTTGGTGACCGCCGGATTGCGGCAAAGGTGATCAAGGACTCTTACGGTATCGACAAGCAGCAGCACACATTCAGCCTGGAGGTCATCTCCAGCGACGGACATGACCCGATCGAAACCGGAACGAAGACCCGCCGCAAGGGGCGCAACGTTTACCGCAACGGTACCGTGCGCCAGGTTTGGGCCGACGAGAGCCAGCGCAAGGTATCGCTGGACGAGAAACACGAACGCGGTTCGATGGCGCGTGCTGCACGCGATGAACGCCGCGCTTCAAATGATGACAATTACTTCGGGAGGGCGGCATGACCGGCATTTACAGAAAACACGGGATGCGCCTCGGTAACTTTGCCGACGTCGCCGCCGCAATTTTCGAGGTCAACGGCGGTGATCCCGATCCCTTGACCGTTGAGGACATCATCCTGTTTGCGTTGAAGGCCGAGAAGTTCTTGGTCGAATGCAGAATCCCTCTGCACCTGATGCCAGGAGCCGAGGCGGTTATCTCGACCCGTGCCGAGAACACCGGAAACGAAATTGTGCTGCGGCGCGCGGCCAACGACTGGCGGCTTGTAGGCCTCAGTAATCTGATCGACGAGTCCGAAAAGGAAGCGTCCTTCAATGTGTTCCTTACAGACCGCCAGTTGGCAATCACGGGAGCATCGCAGACGTACGAGCAAGCGGCTTAATCGGCTAACATTTATGAACAAGAGCGGAGACTAAAACATGGAAAACGAAGCTATCAAAGCTGACCACTTCATGGTTGTTGGCGACAATTACTGGGCCAAGAACCGAGACCTGACGAAGGCGTTTCTGGAGTGGTTGAGCCACAGGAAGCCGATCGGCGCGGTTACCGTCCATGTCCGTCAGGTCGATGCTGGCGCTTACGTGGACGAGATGGGTACCTTGCATGCAAAACGCTCGGTTGAGTTGCCCGACGTCATTGTACCCACGACGGCGATCAAGGCTCTCCGTGCAGCCCTGGACGAGATCGAAGACTGTCTGGAACCTGCTGAATACGCGCGCGACTCACCTGCCTGGTACGGGCTTGCGCCCAGCGAGGTCAAATCATTATGACAAAAGGCATCAGAAACTATGAAACCGCCCGACCGACACTCGGCGGCTTGGTTCCGTTGAAGCGGCTTCTGGAAGACGTCCACGTGACCATGCCTGATCGGGCATACGTCACCGCCGAATATGATGGCGCTGCCTGGAAGGCCGTACGGGTTCTGACCGACACCATCGGCGGCAGGGCAAACCTGTCAGGTTGCTCGGCACTGTCCAGCTTCCGCCCTCTGAAGGAAGCCCTGAGTTCTCTGCTGCCGCTCGAAGAACGGGTGCGGTTTCGGGCCCGGGTCGAACTCCGGAGATCGGATCGGGGACGCTGGTATTTCCGGGATCCTAACGTGGTCAACGAAGGTATCCCGCTGCACAGAGAGATCGCCAATGTCTGATTGGAAACGGAAATCGGCGAAGGCGCGGTACGGGCAGTTGATCTCCAGCACGGTGCTGTTCGGCATCGGGGCTTGGATATTCGGCGGCACATGGATGCAGACAGTCTGCCTGGTCATGGCTGCAGCGGTGGCGTTGGCCATCGGTAACGAGATCTGGCGGGATAGCCGTCGGAACAATGGGTGAGGAGCCCGGAACACGAAAGCAGGAGGTACTGACAATGAGAGACATGGAATCAAAACTGGAAGCGATGCGTATGCTGGAAGGAATGCTTTCCCGCGACAGGATGCCCGAAAGGTCGATCCTGCCGGAAGCGAAGATCGCCCGCCTACGGGAAGCGGCCGAACGGTTCACCGGTGAAAACCCGTTCAAGGTTGGCGACATCGTGACTGTCCGTGAAGACGCGCCGATCATAGGGGCTGGCGATCCGCATCTCGTAATCGAAAGCGGTTCGGATGATCTTTCGACAGCCCGACCCGAGGATGGGAGCTGGACTGACAGTGTCGTCCGAAATGTGCGTCTCATCAGAGTAAGGGAAGACGATATCATTCCGATGGTCGTACCGCACTGGTCTCTGGAGCCTTACGAGGGCTGAAGGAGAAAACATGAAACTCGAAACCACACCCAACGGCATCATCATCGCAACAGTCGGTCACGCCACCGGCGATGCCGTTCAAAATGTCCGACGCCGTCTCATCGATGACGGCGTCGAACTCAACGAGCGGACCCTGGTGATCATGGACGGGCGCGAAATGCTTGTGTACCCGGCTGCCGGAATGTCACCCGAAGACGCCTCGGAAATGACCAAGGCCCTCGCCTACCGTTTGACGACAACAATCCACTGAATCCAGAACGAAGAGGAGAACATATAATGAACAAGAAAACGCACATCATCGCAGTAGCAGCCATCATCGCGGCATCGGCATTATTCGCATTGGCATCGAACCTGGCGGATGCCCGGGCATCTGACGGTGTCGACCACATTGCGGCCTTCGAAACCCTTTGTACCGATGCCAGGCGCATGTCCTCGGCTTCGGATACGCTCCTGGACCGCTGTGAGCGCTGGACGGTATCCCATGCATCGTAAGCGGGCCTGCACCTCCTGGCGTCTCGTCCTGGCAGGGGTCGCCCTCACCACCTCGGCCGCCACTGCACTATTCGGCACCGAGGGTCAGGTCACGGATCTCGCAATGGCGGGCGGCGGCGCTCTGGGCTTCTGGCACCTGGCGGTTTGGGGCGTCTATCTCGATGCAAAGAGACTTCGCGAAGCGGGATGAAACCGCGTGTGCCTTGCATGGATCGCAGGCAGAATCATGGAAATCGAAGGGGAGGATATCATGGATACCATCACGACAGTTAACGCACCCGCATCCGAGTGGGCCACCAACATCGCCATTCTCGAAACCGGACTCTACGGCCGTGAATCCGTCAGTACCGTGCGGAATTCCGTTGGCCTGACAGATTTCGGCAATTCCGAAGAAATCGAGAACACGACGAGAAAGCTTCAGACGGCATGTGCCGATTTCGGGTTCTCGATCGATACCGAGGTGATGCTCGAAAGCCTTCGTTTCGACCAGTGGTCGGCTGGCGTTCTGAAACGGGAACTCGAAATCGTGAGGGCCGACATCCGCTGCATGAATGCCATCGGTGGGAACGACTGGCCGGATTCGTTGAGGGCCAGGCTGGCGATCTACCGCCAGTATCGGGGTTTCGACGCGTACGAGACCATGGCGGCTTGATGTCGACAATTATGAATAGAAGCCGGAATAGATAATCATTGAAATCAGGGAGGCAGACAAATGCAAACATGGTTGGATTGGTATGCTTCCCAATGCCTGGCACCGTACCGACGGGCTAGCGAACGCTCGAAAATTGACGGCACCGGCATGTTGCCAGATCTCGACAATCCGGGCGTTGCCTTCTGCTGGTCGTGCGAGCGCGCGGGGCGGTTTCTCTACAATAATGTGGAGCCGACCAGGAATACCGGATGGCAAGAACGGATGCTCGAGAAGGGCATCCCGTATGCCATTTGGGAGGCCTGTGGCTTCCAGGGTATCCATGTTCTGCCATTCGCTTCCACACGCTGGAACGGTGCCGCACCTCTGGCGGCCGCCCTCGATACCGACGCCGTCCATGATCTGGCCGAAGCCAATATCACCGACGACATCAGAGATTTGGGGCGGACGACCGTGGAGGAATATTCCCGCGTCTACCTCGATCTGCCGCATCGCGCATACATGCTCGGGGACACAAATGTTCAGTTGCGCGCCCTGTTTGTGATGCCCAATGCTCATCAGGGCAAGGCAACATTTGTCGCCGTGTTCACGGCGGCCGACTCCAATCACGGTGTCCGGCTCATCTGGAACGAGGGCGAGGAACCGGTCGGGGCTCCGGAGATACGGGACGGGATAGCAGATGGGTTCTTCGAGGGATCCCTCGACGTGCTCGGCGGCAACGACAGCCTGTTCGATGCCGCGCTGCGCGAAGATAAACTCGTTCTGTCGGATGTCCTTTCCGATCTCGAGGACTTCACCTGGCTGACGGTCGCGTACCTCCAGACCGAGGAAGAAAACCGCCCTGCCCCGTTGGAACGCCTTCCATATGTAGCAGCAGACGATCCCCGCCGCGGCGGACGAAAGGCTCGTCAGGTCGCCAAGAAGTTTTCATTGTTCTCGATCCTGAAAGTGACCGGCACCACGGTGGAACGGGATCCCTCTGACAAGGAACCGTCATCTCGTCAAATTGGCCGTCGCCATCAGGTTCGCGGCCATTTCAAACTGCAAGCGTTCGGGCCCGGTCACAGCAAGCGCCGTGTAAGGTGGATTGCTCCATTCATGCGCGGCGACGCGAGTTCGACGCCCGTTACGCCAATCCGGATACTGCGTTCGGCGAACGATAACGGGTGGGGTGACGAGGCGGCTTAGCTTGAACTGATGCTATGCATATAAGCACATGATAATCACATAAAAGGAGGGCAACAATCATGGAGAAGCAAACATTCAATCCTATTGCCATCGGTAATCTGGCTTCGGTTCGCGCAGCAATGATCGCGGAAACCGGCCCCAAATCGACTGGCCGCAAGGAGGCCCAGGAACGCATCCTGATTGAATCCCTGGAATGCGAAACCCGGCTTTATGAAACCGGAATGAGCGAACCCGATTTCGTCGGCTGCCGGCGAATTCTCGGTTTCGAAGTCGGTTTCCTGCGGGATCGCCTGATTGTGGAAATCGAGCGCCAGGGCGACGGCTGGTATGTCGTCGATGTCCGCAAGGGCTTTTACCTGCATTCAGTGTCCGACATCGTGATCACCGACAGGCAGCGGGAAATCATCACGAAAATGGCGGACGACAAGGCGCTGGCAGGTTTCAAGATTTCCGAGAGGCAGCGTGTTGATCCGACACCTTCTGTCGACATGACGCTGAATCCTTTTCGGCGACCCGTTCCCCCGGCCTTTATGCGATCCAAACCGGAAGGTGTCCGCGTGGCGAACCCGGATGCCTGTGGGGAAGAGATCAAGGGCTATTGGACAACCCGAGGGACGGGTCCCGGCGGGAGGGTGAAGACGAAAATTTGGGTGGACGCCCATTCACGTGGCCCGAAGAAACGGCTGGTGGCGGCATGAGCATTTTACCGAAACCAAGCGACTGTGCGGTCGTCATCGGGATGATATATGCGGCAGGCTATACCGTCCTGGCGTTTCAGTACACGCCAACGTTGCTCGTCGATTATCCGAGCTTCGACATAAATTGGATGTCATTTGCAATCGCGCTGGCAATGATCGTCATTATTGGCATCTTTTATTTTGTCACGGTCTGCCGAAGGGTTGGCAAGATCGCCAATACCCTCGTCGGTGCCGTCCTTGTCATCCAGGCTGCCCTGTTCGGGATGTCGGCGTTCGGTATTGGTGTCTTTTCCACGTCGGCTGAAGCCCGTCA
The DNA here is from genome assembly GCF_054489405.1 of Mesorhizobium sp. A623. Classification (NCBI taxonomy): domain Bacteria; kingdom Pseudomonadati; phylum Pseudomonadota; class Alphaproteobacteria; order Hyphomicrobiales; family Phyllobacteriaceae; genus Mesorhizobium; species Mesorhizobium sp. A623. The sequence continues at coordinate 127,900 of NZ_JBTMXB010000011.1, read as the reverse complement.
CGAGCTGAAGATGCGGGAAGTGGAGCGCATCGATGCGATAATGCAGGAAGTCCTGAAAGGTGTGATCGACTTCACTCCAGTCTTGGAGCGATCATGATCCGGCTTCGCTATATCGGTCTTGCTTGCAATCGGCAATTCGACGGGACGGCTACAGTCATTGTTCCGTTCGCATCCGCATTCGTTGCCCGTGGCTTCGGATGGCCAGTCGGGGTTGTCGGTTTTCTGGCGATGACAGCGGCGGCCTGGGTAATCAGTCGGCGTCTTGAGAAGGCGGCTGATCGCTGGGTTCGGGAGGAATTCGAAGAAGTCGGTGTCGATTACGAGGCTGTCGGAAATTGAGGGAGGGTTTCCAATTATGACGTGGTCCCCGACCCGCATATCGGCCGCCGGCGGCGGCCTTGTCATCGCCCTGATGATGGTGGCGGCCGCACCAGGTGCCGGTGCCCGTTACGGTGAGAAGTTGGCGATCGAGGACATGCAGCCGATTGTCATCGAGCAGCCCAAAATCAGGAAGGGCGGCATCGGGTTTGTTTTGATGAAGATCGTCCGGTCTTGGTAGGGATTTGCAGGGGAAGAGTTACTTCCCCCGCAACGATCTCATTCTGCAGCCAGCGATGCGCCTTTGGCTGCGACCCCGTTGAGCGCGACATTCAGGATGATGGCTGTCACGGCCCCCATGATTACGGGCGAGGTGAACAATACCTGAGACCAGTCGGGCATGAACTGGAAGAATTTCGCGTTCATGATTGGGATCATGCACATTGCTACGCTGATGCCGACCACGATGAAATTCTTGAAGCTGGAGTCGAAATCTACGGACTTCAGCGTCTTCATGCCAACGACGACGAGCGTGCCAAACATCATGAAACCTGCGCCCCCGACAACCGGCTTCGGCAGGGCCGCAACGGCTGTTGCCAGAAATGGCGACAAGCCGATCACGACAAGGAAACCGCCAGCCAGTGCGACGACCCATCGGCTTTTGACGCCCGTGATGCTGACGAGCGCTACGTTCTCCGAGAACGCTGTGTATGGGAAGGAATTCATGATCCCGCCGAGAATTGTCGCCAGCCCATCTGCACGGATCAGATCTGAAATCGTCCGTGCAGTTGGTTTCTTGCCAACCATGTCGCCGACAACGATGGTATCGCCGATGGATTCCACCCAGGTAATCGCGACCACCAGACACATCGTTGCGATCGGGAGCAGATGAAACGTAGGCATGCCGAAGTGGAACGGCGTGATGATCGAGACCACCTTCGCATCGTGGACGGCACTGAAATCCAGCATCCCGGTGAAGCCAGCGACGATAACGCCCAGGATGAGTCCAATGAAGATGGCGATGTTTCGGATGAAGCCTGTCGCCACGACATTGATGACGATGATCGTTGCCAGGACAAAGAATGCCAGCCCGATGTATCCGGGCGCTCCGGCATCATCGACGAAGCCGCCAGCGGCATACTGGATCGCAACCGGGAGTAAGCTCAGTCCGATGACCGTCAGGACAGAGCCGACCACCACCGGTGGGAAAATCCGCACCACATGCTTTCCGATTGGTGCCATGATGATTGCGAAGATGCCTGCGGCGATAACAGACCCATAAACAGCCTGTAATCCGGCATTTGGACCGCCTCCCATGATCGATGGATCGCTGGCAATCGCAATGATTGGAGAGATTGATGCAAAGGTGACGCCCTGCATCAGTGGCATTCTTACGCCGAACCGCCAGACGCCGACGGTCTGGATTATGGTGGCGATCCCACAGGTGATTAGGTCGGCCTGTATCAGAAAGGCGACCTGCTCCTGGGTTAGATGAAGGGCGCTGCCGATGATAAACGGCACCGCGATTGCTCCCGTGTACATGACGAGCACGTGCTGAAGAGCAAGCGCGCTCATTTTGACAGGAGGCAGCACTTCGTCGACGGCGCACACCGCTGTTGAAGGCCTCTCCGCTGCTAATGATGTCATTTTCCCCTCCCGTGGTTGGTGACCTTATTGGACGATCACCAGAATCCTTCGTGTACCTCGACGATTTCCTTCTCCAACTCCGGATACGGTCCCCTCACCTGGACCTTCCGCTGACCAGCGTCGAAAATGCGATGGCATGTCAGGTCCATCGTCAGGTTTTCGGGATTGTCGCCCGTCAATTCAGCAAGACGCTTCTCGGTAAGGCCGTAGACGACGGTTCCGATACCAGCCCAATAGGCACCGCCTGAGCACATGCTGCAGGGCTCCACGGACGTGTACAGGGTGCATTGCTCAAGGAATTCCGGATCGTATTTCTTCGCAGCGTCACGAGCGACATTCAGCTCGGCGTGGCCGATGCCCTTGTCCTCGGAGAACGTATTGCCGGAAGAGATCAGGGTTTCACCCTTTGGGCCGACCAATGTCGAACCGAACGGGTGGTTTCCGGCTTCCCTGCTCTTGCGGGAGATTTCGATGGCTTCTCGAAGGCACTCAATGTCGGTCCGCAACGTCTTCCTCCAATGGTTTTGTGGTCATGGCAGCATGTGCCAGTCAGTGGAGGAATCAAGACGAATGAATCGGTCAGAGTGTTGCGAAAATTAGAACACTCGGTAGGCTGCTGTTCTCCTAAAATGGGTGATAGAGATGACTGCATTCTCACGCGAATTGCGTTCCTTCATGGAAATTGCAGGGGAGCGATCGATCCGGGGAGCAGCTGAAAAGCTGAATATTTCACCGTCGGCATTAAGCCGCCAGGTTCAGATTCTGGAGCGGGACTTTGGTGCAGCACTTATCGTGCGGTTGCCGCAAGGCATTGAACTGACGGCACAGGGGAAGGCTCTGCTCAAGCATGCTGAGGCATGGCTGGCGGATGAGGAAACCCTTCGAAGTTCGCTTCATCAGCGTAGCAACCAGCCGTCTGTCACAATTCGACTTGGAATCATGGAGTGCCTAGCTTCGAGCGCGCTACCACTGGAAGGATCTGGTCTGCCCTCGACCAATTTCGAAGTGACGGTTGGCAGCACTAGCCACCTGACGGAATTGCTGTTGCGAAATGAATTGGATGCTATCGCCGCGTTCAATGTGCCCCGTGTTTCACAACTCCGGATTCTCTTTGAACAAGACTGCGTTCTCGGTCTTGTTCACGGGATGGGGATCGATCTGTCCGGAAAGACCTCGATCCGCATTGAGGACTGCCTGCAATGGCCGCTTTGCCTCCCAGACAGAAGTCTGTCGCTGCACCCGAGGTTGAACGCTGAATTGTTCCGGAGCCGATCCGACCCCCAAATCGTGTTACGTAGCAGTTCGATAGCCCTCATTCGCCGTTTTGTCGCCGCCGATAAGGGCGTGAGCTTCCTCACCTGGTACGATGTCTCGAACGATGTTCGGAGCGGGCTTCTCGGCTTCGTCCCGCTGGAAAATCGGAGATTGAAAGAGCGCCTCTATATCTGCACGGCGTCAAACAGAAAAACGGATGCCGGGATCGCGCGAGTGCTTACGGCATTGGCAAATCGGCTCGTCGAGGAAACCCGTGACCAGTGAAGTCCCAAGCGAGGATTTCTTAGGCTCCCACGATCTCAATATCGCCTTCCGCCCACGCACACCGGGCGGCCTTGATGAGTATGAAAACCGTCTTATTCAGTTCATCGACACCAACCGGATCAACAAGCTTTCTCACGGCTGCCAGCGATATCGTTTTAGCTACCCGGGGCAACCCCGATTCCTCGACGACATAGAACAGCCATTGCGATGGATCCCGATGGTCGGCAACGGCGTCGTCGGTGACGGGGTGGTAAGCGAAGACGTAGATGTCGGCATTTCTTCCCGGTGTCGGTATCCACGTGATGCTGCTTTCCCAGAAGCCCGAACGTCGGGCGATATCGAAACGGCTCTGTGAAGGCTTTTTGTCTGCATTCTGCCAGCTCTGCAGGGCGGCCGATTGCTTTACCTCGAGGCGGGTGCCGTCTGCATGCTGGAAATCGATGCCTGCCCAATCGGCCGAGCACCATGTCCAGTTGTCGTCGAGGGCGGCATCAACGATGGCTTCGCTTATGATCGACCGGAGGACGTTGTTCACAAGAGGTTTGCCGAAGGCAGTTGAGGTTGCCGATGCGATGATGGATTCCGTGTTCATGTGTCCCTGCGTTGCCATACGAATCTCATAGGAAATCCATGAGTCCTTTAAATATTGTCTTCCGTCTATTGACAAAAGACATAGCTTACTATACATTAAATGCAGGTGAATAAGAAACAGACAGGAGGAGATGACAATGGACATGAGAACAATAAAGGGGAGAATCCTGCTCGGCAAGATGGCCGCCAGGATCGATGACGCCAACGGCGCGGCCGGATTTCTGAAGGCCTGTCAGGTTTGGGGAAACCGCATTGCCGAGTTCAGCCACGAGGATGCGCTGGCTGTGGCCAATGAGAGCTACACGGCGCTGCGTACGGCGACGAAGGATTTCATCGAGGTCGGCGGCAATAGGAATTGCATCGAGTTCGTTGATGCTGTTGACGCTGCAAAGCATCTCGGGAGCCTCATCGATGACGTTGTCGCCAGCCAGAGAAGCGAACCCGAGCCCGAACATGAAAATATGGTGTTGCTGGCGGCTTGAATTGTCGCTTGCAACACGGGGGCACATAAGAGGACTACAGAAGGCGAGGTGCACATGGACAAGGCAACAAGAAAAGCAGCGTTTCGTGCGTTGTTCAGGGCGAGCGGCCTCACGGTCGACTCCGCCCCTGCTGTCGTTGGAATCTCGCGTTCAATGATTGCATCATGGCTGCGCGATCTCGAAAACGATACGACCTTGGGACCGAAGGATGAAATCCTGGAGAGGTTCCGGGAAATCGTCATCGGACGGACCAAGGATATCCTGGTCGAGGCCTGGATTGATGAGGCCAGGAACCCACTCGTCAAGGAGGATTTCTTGCGTCCGATCATGCAGCAGCTGGATTTCAAGATCTCGTATGAAGACGAGCACGGCGTCGCTGGTGATGTGCCGTCGTCGTACCCGATCGATATTGTCGGCCGCTCGGGGCTCCTCGACCGGATCAACGTGCCTCGCAAGGGGCGTGACCTGTCCGAGATGCAGGATGAAATCTTGTCGAAGGCTTGGGATCACTACAGACGTCAGACGAACCGGATTTTGCCGGTTGTCGATCCTGCCCAGCAACGGCATCTTGTAAAAGACAGGTTTCGGTCTTTGCGCAACGATCTCAAAATGAAGAACAAGGACATCGCAGAGGCCACAGGCTACTCGATCGGCTCGGTGAATGCTTGGTTCGAACCCTTGAAGTCGAATATGCCGCCTGATGGCGTGATCAGAGAGTTGGGCAAAATCAGGCACAAGTGGGCGTTAGATATCCTTGTAGCAGCCGAAGCGGATAGACCTCTTTCTCTTTCATACGGGTCGTTCGAAGTGCCGGAAACCCAAATGGTCATGACGGCGCTGGAGAAATACGAGAAAACGCCTGTTGCGGCCTGACCGGTTGGGTGAATGAGCAAGGGACAACAGAAGGCGAGGTTACGCATTTCCGGAAGGCGGAAATGCCCTAGCAAATTTTGTGTCCGCGACCAGATTAACCAGGCCTGCTTCTGGTGAAATATCGTTGAGGTGACGGCTGGGAACTTCCACTAGCAGGTCCAAGCCGTCTTGCGTCGTCGCGCGAACTCTAACGTTCGCACCTTGATACACGACGTCTCCCAGCGTTGCCTTTATTCCATACTGGCTGGAATCAGTAATTCGAATGTTCTCAGGGCGTATCAGAAGGTCGATGTCTTCTGCATCCGCTGGTAAGGATTGTGGTTCGATCTGCAATCGTGTGCCACCCGGAAGTTCCACGACATAATCCTTGCTGGATACCACCTTCGCAGGCACGAAGTTTGCCTTGCCTATGAAGGAGGCGATGAAGCGAGTCGCAGGCTTACTGTAAATTTCCACTGCCGAGCCCAGCTGTTCGATGACACCCTTGTTCATAACGGCGATCCGATCCGCAATACCCATAGCCTCATTTTGGTCATGCGTTACGAAAATGGAGGTCAGGCCGAGGCTGCGCTGTATGTGGCGCAACTCCTGCCCCGTTGAATCGCGCAGTTTGGCGTCAAGGTTGGAGAAGGGCTCATCCAGCAGTAGAATTGCTGGGTTGATTACGAGTGCTCGGGCAACCGCGACCCGTTGCTGCTGGCCGCCTGAAAGTTGCGCCGGATATCGGTCTCCCAGTCCGTCGAGTTGCATCATTGACAAAATTTTCGTGACACGCTCGACACATTGGGCAGAAGGGACTTTTCGCCGCCGAAGTCCAAAGCCGATATTGTCATTGACAGTCATGTGGGGAAACAATGCATAATTTTGGAATACCAAACCGCAGTCCCGCTTGTATGAAGGAATACGGGTTACCTCACGTCCTCGCAGATGAATTTCGCCGGCAGTGACATCTACGAACCCTGCAACCATGCGCAACGTCGTCGTCTTTCCGCAACCAGACGGGCCTAAAAGCGCAACCATTTCTCCCTTTTCCAACCCTAGAGTTAGGCCGTCGACGACTTTCATCTTGCCGTAGGACTTGGACAGGTTCTTCAGTTCTATTTCCATTGTTTGCCTGTTAGCTGCGCGTGCGCAGTCCAAAGAAATGAAAGAGCACCATCATGATTGCGGTCAGACACACAAGCAGTCCCGCGACGGCAGCGACAAGCGGTTCGAACCCCAATTGCACCGACGAGTAAATCATAACCGGTAGGGTCGCTTTCCCCGGTACAGATAGGAACAGTGCCAGCACCACTTCGTCGAAGGAGGTAACGAAAGCCATTGCTGCGCCTGAAATAAGGGCAGGCCGGATAACCGGAACTAAAACAAGAAAGAAGCTACCAAGCGGTGTTGCCCCCAAACTGAGCGCGGCCTCCTCAAGGCTTCGATCGAAACGCTGAAGTAAGGGGAGGACGATCCTTATTACGTAGGGGATACAGATGACGGAATGCGCTACCACCAGACGCCAGGTACCCGTTGGCATGTTGTAATGGGAGAAATAAGTCGTGAGCGCTACTGCCATCACCAGCGTAGGCAGGATCAGGGGTGACATGAACAGAGTTTCCAGAGCTTTGGCTCCGGGAAAGCGGTAGCGAGTAATCGCATATGCCGCACAGATGCCAAGGGCAGAAGAAAAGAGAGCCGTAAATGCAGCCAACCTTAAGCTGAAGAAAAACGCTGTCAGGTAGCGCCCGTCATGGAGGGCCGCCGCATACCATTTGAACGTCAAACCTTGCGGTGGGAAGGCGAGGTAGCCAGTGTCCCCTAATGGAGAAACCACCACAACCGCGATCGGCGCAAGAAGGTAAATCATCGCCAGCGTAGCCAAGACCAGTAACGTCAATCCTAAAGGGGAAAGCATCCGAAAGGTCATTTTAGAGGCGGCCCTCCGTTAATTATCCTGCCGTAGATCGTGGCAAGGATCAGTACTGAAATCAGCAGGATCGTTGCCTGCACAGCGGCGAAGTTCCAATCCAGAACGGTCATAGTGAGCTCGTAAATCGATGTAGCCATCACCGCTGCCCTGGGTCCGCCAACAAGGCTCGGTGTCGCGAATGAACTGATTGCCATCGAAAAAACAAGAAGAGAGCCGGAAAAAAGGCCCCCTTTGGCCAATCTCATCGTCACGAGCCACAAGGCCACAGACGGACTTGCCCCAAGCGACATCGCGGCCAGTTCCAGATCGCGAGGGATTGATCGGAACACGGCATACAGGCTCAACACCATAATTGGCAGAAGCACCTGTGCGAGGGCGATGATGGTGCCCGGCAGGGTATACATCAGTTGCGTCGGACCATCGGTCAGATACAGCCATTGCATGAGATCGGACACAAATCCGTTCCTATACAGGAGAACCATCCAACCGAACGAACGGACAACAGCGCTTACCAGGAGCGGAAAAGTGGTCATGATTAGAATTAGAACCGCCCATTTCGAGCGAGATCGAGCCAGCAGATATGCCAACGGAACGCCAAAAACAATTGTGATTGCGGTCGTTGCAATGCCCATCAGAAGAGTGCGCCAGAGTAGACGCAAGTAATATGGATCTGTCAGGAATTTCGTGTAGAGACTCAGGGTGAATGAACCATCCGTGCCCTGGAAGCCGAGCATTAGGAGCGCAACCTGTGGCCATGCGAAGAAGATGATATAGAGCAGAACGCATGGCGCGAGCAGCACCACGGCGAGAGAGAATGACCGCCCCCGAGGAAATGGATTTCCATTCACGGGAGCGGTCATTGTCACGATGCGATCTCGCGGTTCCAACGCTCGATCCAAGCCGCACGGTTCACGTTAATCTTTTCTCGATCGAGTGAAACAAGTTGCGAAACATTCGGCACGTGTTGTGCGAGTTCGGCTGGGAGGACCGTTTCGGGATTGGTCGGCGTCCAACGCATGCTGTCAGCTATCTTGATTTGGGCCTCCGGAGAAAGCATCTGATCGATCGCAGCGCCCGCCACGTCGGCGTTTGGTGCTCCCTTCGCAATACATGCGGTAATCTTGACAGCTGGGCTGCCCTCTTTCGGCGATGCAAACGCGATGGGCAAGCCCGCCTGCTGGTTCTTATAGGTGTTGCCTGTATCGTAGGGCATCAGCCAGATGTCGCCTTGCCCGAATAATGTTGGCAGGTCAGAAGCTGCAGCAAAGATCGTCTCACCTTTCAGTTTTGCCATCGCCTCAAACCCGGGGTCTATATTGTCTTCGTCACCGCCAAATGTCTTTGCCAACATAACGAGGAAATCAGTGCCGTAGCCGTTAGTGATCGCTGGAAAAGCGATATGCCCCTTCAACTCCGGGCGGAAAAAATCCTGATAGCTCGTTGGTGGTTCCGGAAATTTGTCCGTTCGATACACAAGCCCCTCGGCGATCACGGCCCACGCAACCCAGTTACCTTCTGGATCTTTCATGGCGTCCGGTAGCGACTCCATTCGCGACGCACCCTTAATTGGCTGTGTCAGCCCCTTTTTTGTCGCATCGATCTCCTGACCGCCAGAAAATTGGTACATATCGATCTGCGGATTTCCCTTCTCCGCGATCATCCGTGCCAGTGCTGCCGCCGACTGCATGGGCACCTGTGTGGTCGTTGCGCCTGTCTCGGCATCGAAGGGTTTGAAAACGGCATCTCCAATTATGTCCATCGTGGAGCCGCCGAAGCCGCTGCTGATTAGAGATCTGTCCTTGAATATACCGCTCTGCGATAAGGCAGCGCTTTGCAGAAACGGGAGAACCCCGATAGCAGCGATGCCTGAAAGGAGGTTTCGGCGGGTCATTCTGAGTTCATGCATTTTTCTATTCCTCTTTTTGCAGCCTTAAACATACTGAAGCAGATGGTTGCCCTCACTCTTAGCGCGTGACGCGTCCTTTCGTTTCGACGATCTCGAAAACCTGATCACCGTTGTAGATCGCCATATTCGGTCGACGGATCGAGCCAATCCACGCTTCCTTCACCGGACATCGGATATCTTCAACAACGTCACCGTAGAAGTTGATAATGTGACCCAGATGCTGGCCTTCGATGACGTCTTCACCCTCTTGAACACGAGGCATGAATAAGCCGCCGCGTGTGCATTTCAGATGGATGGCGTCTCCGCCCAATCGATATTCTGGATGGACGACTGGCTCACCGGGAAGCATGTCCATAGCCTGTGCGACTCCCCTGATGGCGCAATCCAGGCGCTCGATATCGTGATCCAGCACGCGTGCCCCACCGCCGCTTTCGACGATAAGACAGGGCTTTTTGCCCATCTTTGTGTATTGGGTGAAATGACCACCATCGAGGCTAGGTTCTAGCGAGTTCCAAATATTTGGAGCACCGCTTGCCCAGGCAAGTCGTTCAGATTCCTTGCCTTCGGCGGTCCCGTTATTATGGAATAGCGTATAATGGCAAGTGATCGTCAGATCGCCACCAGAATGCAAATCAAGCATCGCATCCGAGTGGTTGATTGAAAGGTCAAGCAGACGACTTGCAAGCTGATAGGATAGGTGTCCTTGGGGATCTCCCGGAAAGACGCGGTTCAGATTGTATCCATCTTGTGGCGTTAAGCGATTGTAGCCACGGAAACCAAGCGGATTGGCTGACATCATAAAGATGATCGACCCCCGCAACTGTGTAATGTCCAGTGTTCTCAAAAATTTCAGGATCGCGGTCGGCCCGACTACCTCCGGGCCGTGGATCAGTGCCTGTACCCACAATGTCGGCCCATCTTGGCTGCCGGTTGCGATCATAACCGGAGAGTCGATGGGCATGCCGTCGGGATAGTCTCCGAGTCTTACCACCCCGCGGGTGACCGTTCCAACTTTGCGTTCAATTTTGTCGAGCAAGAAGCCGTCTCCTGTCATCTCATGCATAGAGATGCACGCAATTAACTGGAGGTAAGCGTTCGCTGTAAAGGAAAATTTCACATACGTCTCCCCATTTGTGCTATGTGGAACAAATGGGCTTTGCGAGGATGTTCGAATTATGAGTTCATTGGAAAACGGGCTGAGCATTCTTGCGCTCATTGGCGAGACGCGGCCGATATTACGGGTGACGGAGGTTGCAGAGATTCTTGGGTTGCCGAAGGCGACAGTCTCACGAACATTAAAGACGCTATGTGAAACTGGATTGCTGGAGCGGCAGTATCCGGGCGCTGGTTACGGGATGGGAAGCCGTGTTTTGGAGATGGCGCAACACTACTACGCGCGCCACACATGCCTCAACAAAGTCGATGCTGCGCTGAAATTACTGGTGGAAAAATATGGTTTCACGGGACACGCGGGAACCGTGATCGGCGGCGAACGCGTTTTGTTGATCGCGCGTCAGGGCTGGTATGCTCTGCAACATTCGGCAAAAGTTGCCGAGCGCAAGTTCGCGTTTGATTCAATTATTGGCCAATCCATTCTTGCTCGCCAAACCGATGAGGTTGTGTTCGAGGTCCTTGGCTTGAAAACTCCGCAAAAGGAAATCCACGGTTTTAACCAAGAACGCGTAACCCGAACACTTGCGAACATTCGTGCAAAAGGCATCGCGTTAAGCTACAGTCTTATAACCCCCGGAATTTCATCGATCGGGGCAGCCCTTGAGGATCGGCAGTCGGGCGAAAAAATTGGCTTCTGCCTTTCTTTCCCCACCAATGCCGCGAATGAAGAAACCCTCAACATGCTAACTCAGGATATTTTCATTCACGCAAAAGAGATCGGCACAGAAATGCATGATCCATTCTGGCAAAATCAGACGGCTCCGATATCCCTTTCTTGACGGTGACACTCTTTAAGAAGCCGGAAGCCTCGTGGAGTTGCCCGTGTGTTGGTTGGCGGAGTTTCCTGTGTTTTTGACTTCCACCACCAATCTTTCGTCGGTGCATTTCCCGGCGACCTTCTGAACTCCCTCCCCTTCAGTTCAGTTTCCACCAACTTCCTAATTCAATCCATCGTGGGTTCGTTCGCGATAACCCGCTGCAGGCGCTCCTCCTCGCTCGAATCCCCTCCCCTGCTCTCGTTTCGCTGTTCCCGCAGCTTCCGGAGTCCTTCCGACATTCGTTTTCTCACCATGATCCGGTCGGCGACCCAGATTTCGAATTCATGATACGCCAGGTGATCCATTACGCCGTGCCGGCGGCCCTTCAGTCTATCGAAGGCAGCACGCATTTCGACCCTAAAGGCATCATGGAATTCCTGTCGGTCTGCCATCTGCCTGCCGATGTCTTCCGCATCGGCGACGGCTTTTTGATCCCGTCGATCCGCGAGTTGGATTACTTCTGCTGTCATATGTTGGCTCCCCTGCCCTGAACTCTCAGGATTACCGGGCTCATGCGCATTCGTCTATGACAAATAGCGAGATTGTATTACATAGTACGCGCCCCGCCAACGAGGTGGCGGGAATGACTGATTTCATGAAATTCTGAGGTTCTAGAGAGAGATATTCGGGTCTCTCCCGGGCCGACCCTTCGGGCCGTGTCCATTGCGGCCCATAACCGCTCCGGCATGCGCGTAAGCTGCTTACATTCTCTTGATACCGGGATCTTATGTCGTTGACAACCGTTTCAGGCTAACCCATGCTCAATTAATAGTCATCATGGATAAGCAATGACCGCTAAGATTGCCGACGACATCAAACAGCACCGCAAGGACGTATGGGCTCGCCTCTGTGCAGCTACCGGGTGGGTGAACGCCGAGATCGCGATCCGTATGGGGCTCAGTCGACCGGCCGTGGTCTCGTATCTCAAAACGAGCCTCGACACCTCGAATGCCCCCTCCCCCGAGCGCCTCCAGCAGATGGCCGATCTCGTCGGTGCACGCGCTGCCGAAATTCTGAAGATGGCCGCCCTGCGTGAGGCTGCGCATCCATTGACTCGGGAAGAATTCGAAAGTGGTGTCTCGATGCCTCATGGCAACGTGCCGGGGACGGCAGAGACATTCGTGATGAGCAGCAATCGTATCGACATCGTGGGTTCGACGGGTCGCCTCGGACATTTGACGGTTGCCGGTCTCTCGAAACGGGACGCCCTCGACGCGGCATGGGAACGGTACCTGTTTTTGGCGAAGCCGAAGACCCGTGATGAAATGCGCAAGCTCGTCGACGACACCCTGAGCGTGGTCGAATACGCAGATGTTGACGCGTCTCGATCATCTGATCCCTTCACCCAATCGTCGGCGACGGCCCTGAATTTCTGGTTTGTAAATGTGTACGGTCCGGTCGGCGTAATGGAATTCTTGACTGCCCAAAGATCGCCGGCGGAAACGTCTGAGGACGCTATTGACCGGATCACAGAAGCCGCGTTTGTGAATTACGATGCCGCTATGCACGGCAAGGATGCCCGGTTCCTGTCAAGCGAGGAGCGCCTGGCGCAAAAGATGAGATTTCGTGACCTGCGCTCTGTCTTCAAGGAAATGACCTTCGAGAAGGTCGGCGAAATCATGGGCAGGCACCCGACATCGATCGTGTCTTGGTCCGACGACACCAAGAAGATTTCACCCCACGCTGCCGTCATCGATTTCCTGCAGTGGCATCTCCAGGACTGGGCATCCGATGTCATGATTGCGGCCGAGGAGGATCACGGCTTCGATCCCGAACGGATTGCAAGTATTCAACCGGGATTGCCTGTTGGCTACGATCGCGTCATCCGAAGGGCTGTGGCGATTCATGATGAGACCGCTGCGCATTGGAAGACCAGGGCCGCTGAGGCGATTGACGGTGGGCTTGTGCCTGAAGGCGTGAGGAGTCCGATTTAGTTGCTCATGCACATGCTCCGGGATGACAGTCGTGGTATCGCGGCCTGATAAAGTTGCACACGTACAACTGATACTTCCGTAGGGTGGTTATGTCAGCCTTTGAGGAAATCTCCGGTTCAGACAAAAATGAGTTGTACGCGTACAACTCGAACGATGCCGACACCGGAAATCGAGTTAACTTTCTGTTAACTTTAAAGAGTTTGCCATTGCAATCCGAATCTGGCTAATTGGATCAGCGCATTTTTGCATGGTTGGCGAAAATAAGCGCAGATCTCGGGAGCGCGGTTCGTGGCCATCACCAATATGTCGGAAGCGGAAGGCGTCTCATTGACTCTTCGTAGTCAGATTATGGCCGACGCCAGCGAGCTGTCGCGTCAACTTCAGGCTCATCAACTTCGCACATTTCCGCCGACTGCGCAAAAAACCATAAGGTTGTTCACACCTTCTGAGGCTGCCGACTTCATAGGCATCCACGAGGGCTACCTTCGACAGATCGTTGCAGACGGCCACGGTCCGCAGCCATTGCCAAATGGCCGGCGTCTGTATTCGGTGAACGACATCGAAGAGCTGCGCCGGGTTCTCGACGAAGGAGGGAAGGGCGCTCCGAAGTATGTTCGGCACCGTCGCTCAGGTGAGAAGCTGCAGATCGTCAGCGTTATGAACTTCAAAGGTGGCTCAGGGAAGACCACGACGTCCGCCCATCTCGCTCAATATCTGGCTTTGCGCGGGTATCGCGTGTTGGCAATCGATCTCGATCCGCAAGCGTCACTGTCAGCCCTGTTCGGTCATCAACCAGAATTCGACGTAGGCGAGGGAGAGACCATCTACGGCGCAATCCGCTACGATGAAAGCCGCCGCCATATCTCGGAAATAGTTCGAGAGACGTATACGCCCGGATTGCACGTGGTGCCCGGTAACCTCGAGCTCATGGAATTCGAGCACACCACGCCCAAGGCGCTGTCCGAACGGACACAGGACAGCTCGATGTTCTTTTCTCGTATCGGCGAAAGCCTTGCTGACATCGAAAGCGCTTACGACATCGTCATCATCGATTGCCCGCCGCAACTCGGATTCTTGACGCTATCGGCACTTTGCGCGGCAACCGCCGTTCTAATTACCGTTCACCCGCAGATGCTCGATGTCATGTCCATGAGCCAGTTCCTGCATATGACGGGTGACTTGCTTTCGGTCGTCGAAAACGCGGGTGGCAGCACAGAGTACGATTGGATGCGCTATCTGGTGACGCGTTACGAGCCCAATGATGGACCACAAAGCCAGATGGCGGGCTTCATGCGCTCCATCTTCGGACAGCGGGTTCTCGAACATTCGATGCTGAAATCAACCGCGGTTTCCGATGCCGGATTGACGAAACAGACGCTCTACGAAGTGGACAAGGCAGCGTTTACACGGGGTACGTATGAGCGAGCTCTGGAATCCCTGACGCTTGTGAACGGCGAGATAGAAGGCCTCATCCGCAGCACGTGGGGGAGGAAGTAGTCCATGGCTAGAAAAAACGTATTCGATCTGGCACCGGAGCCTACTGAAGCAACTTCAGCACCCGTGCAGCCAAAGTTGGGGCGTCCATTGCTCGGTCTCGAAAGATCTATCAGGCCAGCAAGCCCGGTCGGTGCGATCTCTCAGTCGCTGGAAAACATCAATTCTCGCGCCCAACGAGCCGACGAGATCGAAAAGCAGCTTGCCGCAGGCCAGGTGATCATTGAACTCGATCCTGCGTTTGTTGACGGGTCGTTTGTTGTAGATCGCTTGAGTGTCGACGCCGAAGACAACGCCTCTTTGGTCGCCCAGATAAAGGAACACGGCCAGCAGGTGCCGATCCTGGTGCGACCGCATCCGCAGGGCGAAGGGCGATATCAGGTTGCCTACGGGCACCGCCGTCTGGCAGCCGCCAAGGAACTCGGGCGGCGGGTGAGGGCCGTTGTACGCGAACTTACGGATGAGCAGCTCGTTGTCTCTCAAGGGCAGGAAAACAATTCACGCACGGATCTCTCATTCATCGAGCGGTCGTTTTTCGGTGCGCGGCTCGAAGATCGTGGATTTCCTCGTGAAATCATCATGGCCTCTCTTGGTGTCGACAAGGCCGCTCTCTCACGCATGATCGCCCTGATCAGGCGATTGCCGCCTGAACTGATCGAGGCCATCGGTGCCGCTCCGGCATTCGGACGCCTCCGGTGGGCCGAACTGGCTGACTTGCTGGACGAGAAGGGCAAGCGGGCGAAAGCCACGAAGCTCGTTCAGGAACAGGATTTCATCGTCGAGAAAAGCGATGCCAGATTTCAAGCTGTCTACGACCTGCTGAAACAGGCGGCAGCCAAAACGGAGCGAACTGAGGCAACCACGCAATCCTGGGCTCCAGACGACAAATCGGTTAGCGTCGTCGCCAAATCACGCCCGAAAGGCGTCTCGCTCGAGATCACAAAGACCGAAGCGAAGCCTTTCGCGGATTGGATAACTGGCAATCTGGACAGCCTTTACGAGGCTTTCAGGAAGTCGAAAACGGAGAACTGAAACCCGCAAAAGAAAAAGGCCCCCGAACGGCGAACCGTGGAAGCCTCTCTCAGAACTTAAGCACTCCGAGAATCGCATTTCCACGAATCAGTGTCAAGCAGTTCAACGTCGATTCGGCGAGCAGGAATCTTTTGCCTGAATAAAGGCGAAGAAGGAAATGGAAACGGGTATTGCAACGACTCCCTTTGGGAGCCGAACGATGACGCTTGCCTTGTTGGCAGCGCAGAAGGATTCGCAAGAAATCCCTGAAGGGAAGGCCGTCGACAAATGGCAGGTCTACCGCGATCTATGCGAAGGCAAGAGCCTTGTCGGTATCGGGGACCGGTCACTGGCCGTCTTAGCCGGCTTGCTGTCGTTCTATCCGGATAGCGAGCTGTCGGAAGAGAACGGGCTGATTGTCTTCCCGTCGAACAAGCAGCTGTCGCTTCGGGCGCATGGGATGGCGAATGCGACGCTGCGGCGGCATCTGGCAGCGCTGCTGGATTGCGGTCTCATTACCCGGCGGGATAGCCCGAACGGCAAGCGATACGCCCGCAAGGACAGGCAAGGGGGGCTTGAAGATGCCTTTGGTTTCTCGCTCGCACCGCTTCTTGCGCGATCCGAAGAGTTTCAGCAAGCGGCCGAACGGATCCGTGCGGAGAACCGTGGCCTCAAACTGATGCGCGAGCGGATCACGCTGCATCGTCGTGATATCCATAAGCTGATCGAGGCAGCGATCGAGGAAGCCGTTCCTGGCGACTGGGGAGGCCTGTGGAGGCGTTTCCGTGAGATTGTGGAGGCTATCCCGCGCAAAGCCGCCCTGCACGAACTGGCGGCTATCGTAGAGCACCTATCGACCTTGCGTGAAAAAGTGGACATGATGCTGGAAAGCTTCATGAAAAGTCAGAATCCGAGCGGCAATGAGTCTCATAATGAGCCGCAACAATCTGACTCAAATACATATGCCCTATTTGAACTTGAACCTGCTTCCGAAAAAAGCGGGGCAACGGTTGAGCCTGAACGGGGAACGCGGGAACCGCCGAAAGGGTATCCGCTAGGCTTTGTGCTGAAAGCCTGTCCGGAAATCGTCGATTACGCCGTCGACGGGATAGGCAGTTGGCACGATTTGATGGCCACGACAGCCCAGGTGAGGGGATATCTTGGGGTTTCGCCGTCCGCGTACGAGGATGCTTGCCACACGATGGGGCCGGAAACCGCGGCGATTGTCGTCGCCTGCATCCTGCAGAGGGCGCAGCACATCAATTCGGCGGGCGGTTATCTTCGGGCGCTGACCGAGAAGGCGAGGGCAGGGGAGTTTTCGGTTGGCCCGATGCTCATGGCGGCGTTTAAGTCGAATGGGGCGACGGCGAGGATGGCGGGATGACGAGGTTTGATGAGATGGTTTGCAGTAATGAGACTAAGCATTACCTGTTATCCGTTTGCGAAGTGGTCCAACGTGGTTTCTCGATCTCGGCTGCTCCACGGGTTTTTTGCAAACCCAAAACTGTACAATCTTCTAGAAGGTCTCAATGCAGATGAATGGCCGCCCGCTCTTTTTGTTAGCTATTTTGTCTCTCGCTTCGGCCTACACCGGGGTCGCGATCGCGCAGACCAGTCATCCTGCATTACCTGAGGATGCCCCTCTACCGTCTTCACGCGTCGATGGCGGGATGCAAGGAGACGTGGAAGCGCCCACCAACGACCTGTGGGAAGCGGGACGCCGTGCTGTCCGTGAGGGCTTAAAGCGGGCTGCAAAAGATCGCGCGCGTGAAAATGATGAGGCGATCCAAGACCCTGAATTGGAGAAGCTGCGCCAAAATTATCTCAAAGGCTACAGTGGTGAGCCGGATGGAATGATGCGACAGGTCATCGACAAGATCGACCCTGACCGCAAACTGCCTGTAAGTGAGCGTAACATGTGGGCCATGGCCGAGGTGTACAAGTTTTATACTAACCGTGGCGATGTTGCACGGGCGCAGGAAAGCGCCAAACTCATGCTCCAATATTACCAGAATGCCGCCCGTCAATTTCCATCAGTCGCCCAAGCAGCTTTGCAGAAAGACAAACTAAATAAGGCAACCAAAGCGGCTGTCGCGGCATACGCAAACATCCCCAACGCGAGCGATTTCAGAGTCACCAAGGGTGAAAATGGCATATACACCGTGACCGTCACCGACGAGCAATCTGGCGAAATTGTGAGCCAGAAGATCATGGATCCCAAAAGATACGCCGAGCTTGCGATGGGTTACGAACCAGGTACCTTTGAATGGCAAATACTCGCAGATGCGAAATTACCCAGCACTCCCCAAAATCTAATGCAGTTAATTGCCCTTTCTGTAGACCATGCTGGAATGCTGCCGCCCGCTGAACGAAACATGACGGCGATGGGTGAAACCTATCGGATATTGGCTGACGGAGGCAAAACTCGTGAGGCACAGGCAGCAGCAGCTGAGATGATGCAATTGTATAAGGAAGCCAGCGCACGTTATGCGCCGATAGCAAAGTCGGAATCCGCGGGCGCTACAATCGATGGCACTCTTCTCGCTCCGTTGCAGTCCTATTTAGGCATCCACGATGGCCACGACTTTAAGATTGCCGATGCCGCAGAGGGCGGTCAGCTGGTCACTTTCACGGACTCGGTAACCGGGGATGTCCAACATCGTACAATTCTCCCTCCCAAACTGGTCGCCGCTAATGCAATGGGCTTTTGGATCGAGACTTTTGACGAAAATCTGCGGCAAGCTGCCGGACAGGAATAGCCGACACCGATCACGAACGCCGCTCCGCCGTCCTGAAGTCTACGATTTCGGCCTGCCGGTACGGCTTCGAATGCTCGGCCCTCGCCACCGCCTCAACCAGGATATCGATCGCAAGGCGAGATTTCACGCTGGTTTCGTCGTCGCCCTGTAGGTGCAGCCAGGCTTGCTCGAGCAACTCGCGTGCGTGGCCGAAATTGGATTGCATTCGTCGTCTCCGGGTTGCGCCCACGCGATGAAGAGGTGCCAGAGTCAGGGATACGGATCGTAAACGGACGAGGTCGCATTCGTCTCAAATGGTAGCCAACTGGCGTTCGCTTCCACTGAAGCCGATGGATAAATTAGTGAAATCAGGCGGATGATAATCGCCGGCGGCCGAGCGAGAGGCAGGGACACGAATTGTTCACGGATAGGTGCCAAAATTGAGATCGGGATCACGGTTTGGGGATGTCTCAAAATACGAATGATAAGCCAATTTTATCATTCGTAATCATCAGCCGACAGGCGGGGCGCTTTCAGCTCAAATATGTTTACAAAAGCGCCCCGCTGCGTGGTGCGATATTAGGAAATTCTTCGTCCAATCTTGGGATGATGGCGACTATGATCCCGCCACCAGCAGAATTCGACGGCAAGTTTTCCGAGTTTTTCGCGCTCTGCGTCGAGCCGAATTTGCCTTCCGCCTCAAGGGTTCAGGCGTTCGATCAGCTGCTTCGCAGGCACCTGTCCGACATCGACCCAATCTATGTGACCCGATACGTTCGCGGTCAGGAGCGCGGGACAACCTGCAGGACGGCCGACGGCAGCCGGATACTGCCGACGGACAACGCTCCTGTTTGGTGGCTGCATGCCTTCCTGCTTTCCGAGGAGACTTTGCCCGTCGATGCGGAAACCCTGTTCTCCGGCCTTCCGTGCCATTTCCACAATGTGGCGAGGTTTCAGACCCTGAATCAGGCAGGGTTTCATGCGGCCCATATTCTGACGGCAAAGAACCGAGATATCGACTGGCAATCGTGGTCCCGCGACGAGGTCGCGCGGCGGATGATGGTCAACCTGCACCCCTGCAACGTGTTCCTGGTCGCCAAACAGGAATGGGCTCGCAACGGTGGTCGCCAGGATATTATCGAATGGGTGGTCGACGCCTACCGCAGTCGATACGGGGAGACCATGGCTCGGTTCTTGGCAGACTGCGACCCTGATGCCTTCCTCGGCCGACCTGCAGGAGACCCCGCATATTCATACGGTGCCGGCACCACGTCTGGCGACGCGATTCAAACAAAAAGGCCGCTGATCAGGAGAGATCTCGTCGGCCGTGGTGTTTCCCTCGAGATTTCCGTCGATGGTGCACGATATCGGTTGCCGCATAATGACCTCGTGGCCTGGGCGAGGAAACACACGACGGCGTTGGAAACGGTGAGCTGGCTTGATCGTGGCATCTACAGTTGGCCTCGATCCTCTGCGGCGATGCGGGAATTTCTGAGGGCGTTTCGGTTGCCGGAATAGGGGAGGGCGGCTCTCTATCACCAAGACCCGCCCTTATTCGTGCCGTCAGGCCGCCATTTCTTCGAGATGATGCCCCCGCAATTTATAGAGCGGGACCTGAGCCGGGAGGTCGATGGTGCCGCTATAGTGGGCCGGATACCAACGCAGGCGGCGCTTGCTCCAGCGAGGCCCATAAGCCTGCAGGCGAAAATGGCCACGGACACGGTGCTTGCGCTTCCTGTGCCCAGGAAGGGAACCGCCGCGGCCTTCGGTCTCAGCGTCCCGATAGAGATTCTGTGCATTGACCTGAATGACAGAGAACAGGCTGAATTTTTTTGCAACCTGGCTCGCCTTGCGACCACTCCAACGTGGATCGCTATGCGGAATGTGAGGAAGGCGTTCCCATACGACACCGTTCTCTTGCTCTGTTTGCACATACGTCAGAGCCAGCCATGCGAAGTGCTCGATTTCTGTGAACACGGTCTTCCTATCGTCGACGGCAGTCAGATATGTCTCGATTTCGTCACCGCCAATCCGCGTGCTGTCATTTCCGGAAGACCAAGTGAGTTCGTCACCCGCAAGGCCGGGTAGCCCTCTCGCCCATTGACCTTCGGCCCAGGTTACACGGCGACCGTAATCCATGCCGGGCGTCGTAAGAATGGCGGTGAACGCAATTGCATCAGGCGTCAGATAGATGAATAGGGCACGCAACTGAAGGGTGTTCCCGATCATGTATGAGCGGTGTGGCAGATCAATGTAAGTGACGCCATGATCGCTGATCACATCGAGTCCAACAGCCCGGATAGGGCCTTCTACGACCTGGCCACGGAAATCGGCAACCAGGTCGCGGTCAAGAGATGCAGCCAGCGGACGATTCATCGTCTCGATAACAAAGGGAGCAATAAGACAACGGAACCGGGCAGTTTCTTCGATGTCAGCATTAACCCAGGACGGCTTGTTCGTCAAAATGTGAGCCGACCCGAGAGCCTGGTGCCGCAAATTTGAAGCGGAATCTGTTTGCGATTTTGTCCTCTTCATTTCGTGCGTTTCAATATCGTCGCTATCGAAACTGACTGTAATAGCGTTCTCGTTCTGCAAGCGGTAAGCGTAAGTATCCAGATAAGTTTTCATTTCATTTTCCTCTTAGGTTGGGACATGGGTCTTCCGTGGCGGGGCGACCCCTGCCAAAGTCAGTATTCAGGTGAAGAGATCTCGGGGCATCGGCCCCGAGATCAGGAATTATGCAGCGATCTTCAACGGAGACCGCTGCATAAGCGCAATGGCATCCCGGACGATCCACTCACGGCGTTCAGGATTGGCGTCGGGGGAACTTTTCCAGTCACGCGTCCGCTTGTGGATGTCGTGGGTCAACTTGAAATACGACAGCCGGTAGTCAGCGTTGCCGTCATTCCAGAAAGCCCACGTGTAGATCTTGGCAGCGCCGCCTTTTCCCAATTCGAGAGGAACGCCAGGGTCGCGATCAGCCTGCAAAATCATGGATCTCGGCATGTCGTTCCACGGCCTCTTGGTCTGGCCGATGACGGGGTCGATAAGATAGTCGCCGAGCTTTACCGTCATGTGGGCAGGCCACAATCCGTCTACTACAGGAGTCATGGGGTCCCCGATCATGAGCCAGCCACCATCAGGGCGATCGCTCAGGAGTTCCAAGCCGGACCGGAAGACCTCCGCGTCACAGCGACCGACTCCATGCAGGATGTCGCGCACCGCAAGCGCGGACAGGATGCAGCAGCTAATGATCGGCTTCGTACTGCTCAATGACCACCACAACCTGTTCTTCTCATATGCTTGCCAGAAAGCCGCAACGGCGTCCTGAGCTAAGAGAAAATCGGGGTCATTCTTCCGTGTCTCATCGTTAGGGGTACGGATTTCAGTCAGATTCCTCATGTTGGTATCCTTTCAGGGATTTTGGGCGCGCGAAAACCCACCGGGGAAGCCGCGGCGTAAAAAGTCGGAATTCAGGTGAGGGTTGTCAGGCGGCCAGAGGGTCGCCTGGGTCGTCGTCATTGGCATAGAACGGCGGCAGATCACGCACGCCAGGTGCCCACCAATCGGGATGCATCTGCTCGAACCGGTTGCCCGTTCGCTTCATGTACGAATTGAAGTCGGCCGCGATCGCGTTGATGTCGAAGGACATCAGCGAACGCACGGAATTATCGAGATGCCAGTCCCCGGGATAGCGGGGGCAACGGGGATGCTCGTAATCGGTGCGGTACTCGAGGCCGTCGGCGTCAACGAAGATGACGGTCGCGGACCAGTAGTCGGTCGTCGGGAATTCGGGTGAGAAAACCTTGAAGGGCGAAACGCGGCCGATGTAACGGCCGGATGGCTTATTCGAGGGGTGAGGTGCGCTCATGTTGATGTCTCCTTATGTCGCAAACAGCAGTCGTTCTACAGGCGGCGGTGCTAACCCATATCCGTATGCTGGTTATATTGATGCGACGATGAGACATTCAGGCTCCCTTTGATGAGAGGGAAAATACACGAATGTGAGGGCCCGTCAAGATCCATTTATACAAAAAAGTATGAAGGAAAATTGAGCGAACTCTGACTTTGAGATTGGGAGGGGTGGATAGGCAGAGCGAAACAGCCTTATACAGAGCATGAAGAAGGGAGCGCAGCCCGCGCCACGCTCCCGGTCAGTCCGTTCAACTTACTGTCTAAAAGCGGTAACCCAGCCGTAGCCCTGTCGTCTCGTGGCCCTGATTAGGCTTCGCCAATCCGGCATTGGAAAAATGATTGAGATACATCTGCACCGTCAGGCTTTCATTGAAATCATAGCCGACGGCCGCTCCAACATGGAACCCGAAGTTCGAGCCAAGGCTCCTCGTTGTCGACGAGTGTTTCAATTCCTTGGCATTGTTGACGGCACCACCAAGGGATCCCGACACATAGAGCGTCGGCGTTACGTGGTAATCCCACGTCAGTCCCGCGTACCCAACCGAGATTGCGTCGTCGACGTTGGAAAAATCGACCCCGACATACGGCCGAGGTGAACCAATTCCGGAAAAGAGATCGGGCGACGGCAGCAGGAACTCGCCGTTAAACGACGGGCCGTCCTGTGTGTGGTTTGTCGCCAGCCCCGTGTCATAGAAACCAAGACCAATCCTGATTTCCGCTTTGTCAGAATGCTTCCCGATCTCGCCGGCGAAACCTGTCGACGGAATCAAGATCGCAACCAGGGCAATGGATGCCGCCCGGATCATTCGGACACCATATTTTCATAGCGGTAACGGTTGATCGGATGGTCATCCAGGTTATCGAGGAACTCCGCGTATGCAGCGCAGACAGCCTTCTTGTCAGACACCGCGGCGAGGGCAGATCGTAGCTGTTGGTCGCCATTCCGGCATTCGCCTCTCCAGCAGATGCCTGAAGCCTCGTAAGACCATTGGCGGGACTGCAAGATGAACGAACGCGTTTTAATCGCATCCGTCCCCGACATGTCGCAGAGCGCGAGCGCGGTGTCGGCATCGCGTCTTTCATCAATCAGGCGATTGAGGGTGGCTAAGGTTTCCAAGGTCAGCTCGGAAGCCTTCGAGGCAAGAGGAATACGCGAATAAAGCGATGACGAACTCGCGAAGGGATCGCAAAACTTGTCGAGATTTCCCTTGCGCCTGGCGGCCGCAATGACGGCGTTTGCCCAGCCTTTGGATTCAACGAGGATCTCGAGGACGTCTCTGCCGGAAATCTCTGCAGCGTCATTGATCGCGTAGGTTCGCCTCAGGAAATCTCCTTCGGAGCGTCCGCACATGGACATGCGCGTCTGCGCCTTGATGGCGACGTTAAAATTGGTCGTGGCGTCGCGCATTGTTGGGATGCCGTCGCTTGCATATGCGGTGCCGGCAATCAGCACGGCTGCGAGAGTGATCAGAATTCTTTTCATGGATAGAGCCCTCCTTTGTTCTCAGGAGGGAATCTTGGGTAATGACCACGCAAGGGACAACGCGACAAGGCTCAGAAATCCCATGACAACGCTGGCTTATGTCATTGCCTGTCTGTCTATACGACAGTAGCGGTGTCGTATAGAATGCGTTTATTCATCAGTAATATGAAAAATAAACATTTTTGGCCATTTTATGCTTGCAAGATGCTCCGCCGGCTCCAATACTTTTATTACGGACACCGGGAATTGACCCGGATGTCACGATTTAAAGGAATAGGACAATGACCACGATCACCAACATCGAAGCCATATTCAACAACGATTACAACATTCCAGTCATCGCGTTTGATCATGACGGAGCCTCGACTTTTGAGTGCCTAGATGACGATGGCACACTCTGCGCTGCTCACGCTTCGAATATGCACAACTACCTCGATGTCAATACTGCTAACGAGGTCAGAGAACGCCTCCGCGAGTGGCTCTCATCGAAAGCCACCATCTCCGTAGCCGTCAACGGTGAGAAAGATTTCTTTGTTTTCGAAGTCGCCGCCGACGCCGATGAGGCGGATATCGCCGAAGCGATCGAGGCTGAAAGCAATGACATCGGAGGATCGGATTCCAAGCCTGTTTTTTTTGATTGGAACTCCGTCCGCGTCTATCGGAACGGCTTTGAGATTGATGACCTCCGCAAGGATGAAACCTCTCGCGCAGCCTGATTAAGCGCCGAAGGCTTCACCCGCCTTCTGCCTTCCCCACCCCTGACGACCACCAAATATTGAAAGGCAATGACAATGAAGAAGATCAAGCATATTCATATCGACGGCCATCTCGAGAGTCGCTCTTTCTCAGAAGAGCAGGCAGCCGATGCCCTCCGTTATCTGGCCGAGGTCACCAATGGTGAGATGACGTTCTATTTCGAAAATGGTGAATTCCTAACGGCAACGGTTTCCGAATCCGGGCGAGTATTAGAAGCTGATCTGAATGAAATCATGGCAGGTTGAACCATGACCTTCAAATTCGCAGTCGACCGCACCGGTCGCCCCAGAACTCCAATCGCCGAGATCGAGCGCCGCCGTTCCCGATACCGCGCAATACGGGCAAGGCTTCCATTATCCAACGCCGAAATCGCTGAGAAGCTGGGGCAGCACCCTTCGTATGTCCGCAACTACCCGAACGGGCGGGTGCCGACCGACGAGATGATGGATATCCTGGAGGGGAAGCCGAGCGCTGAAAAGCGGATGGCTGGCTACCGCAAGTTGCGGGAAATCATCGAGTTCATCGAGTGGACCGATCCCGAATTCGCATCTTACGTTGATCTCCCTATCGACCGTATCCGAACTTATGAAACGAAAGCGCCCTCGATTGACGACATGAAATCGATGATCGAACACGTCTCGCAATATCTGGATACGGCCGCATTCGAGAGTCTCGAGTACCATGCGGAAATTCTGAATTATCCACACACCGACGACATCAGTGTGTGGGGAAGCGATGTGAAAGAGGCGAGGCGGGAATTCGAGGACCATGTGGAGAAAGGCATCGCGCTCGAAATCATCGAAAAAGAACTGGGGCTTTTTGTGCCGCCTGTTCCCCCCACCTACGACGACGGCATTCCTTTTTGACGGGTGCCTCGCTCGCCACCATTCGCCCCCAAAGGCTAACTAGCCTGTCGGGGCGGACAACGCCAAGTTTTCGTTGTCAGCGGTTAGCAACGAATTGGTTGTCAGTGCCGTGGACGGTGGAGACGGCGTCTCCTTCGACTTGAATATCGATCCCGGCACGCTTCAGTTTTGACCAGAGTTCCTGAACCCTGAGCGTTCTCTCGTCGATCGCCACCCGGGTGAAGTAATTGCCGCCACCATTTCGTTGAAGTAGCGGCAACTCAACATCGACAGCGTTTCGGCTGGACTCCGCACGCAGCCACCGTCTGGCGATAAGCCTCAAGTCGGAAGCACTGATCATTGACTTCATTGGAAGAGTCGCGTTTGAAACTGGATTACGTGTCACAATTTCGTATGCTCCGCCGAGCAAACGGGTAAGTTCAGCCACGTATAGCCCCTCAAGAAATCCGCCAGAGGCTTCCGCTGCCGATTTGATCGTACCGATTTCCTCATGAGTGGGATGGTTCCTCATCAGAAATTGGACTGCCGCTTCTTGAGTGGCAGATTTTCTGGATTTGACGAGCATAAGCACCTGCTGCCGGACATTGGCAGCGCTAGTGAGCTGTTTACGTTGAAGGATGGAAAATGCAGATCGAATGACGACGGCGGATTTGGGTTCATCGGACAGCGCGGCTACCAGCATGTCGTGGAGCTCCTCCCGCGCCTGCATACGGGGGGCTAAGTACCGCATGAGTTCGGCCTGCAGGAATTCATCGTCCTTTGCCTGATAGAAGAGGGCTTCTGTGATTGGCAGCGCGACATCATGGTGACGACCTGAAGTAAGCAGGTTCTGGGACGCCCATAGAATTTTATCGGACCAGCTTTGACGTGAAATGCTGGTCAGCAGGGTATTCGCTCGCTCGTCTGTGTCGAAGAAGACCTTCAACCGGATTTTGGCGGCAAATATCGAGACGGATAATTCCGCATTGTCGAAAATCGTGGTGTCGTCCCATTGAACACGAATGCCTATGGCCCCGCGGAGATCGGCACCAGAGAAATTGAAGCCACGCAGATCAGAATCGGTGAGATCGATATTCCGAAGATCGGCATTCTGGAAATCTCGAGCAGGGTCTAAGCCAGCCAACTTGACTAACTGCTGAAATGTCGCCGCGCGGGCTCCTGCCAGGGCTTCGATCCCTGACACGGCTGGTTCCGAGAGGATGTTGGAGAGGTACAGGCTATCCTTCATCGGAGATCGTCGACCGAGAGAAGAGGACGTAGCCTGAATATCCACCACCAGACCGCTCCTGCAGGCCCTTGGCGATAACAATTTTCATAAGTGCCTGCTGTGTCGTCGAAAGAGGGGACGTGAAAAGGGAGGCTTTTTGCTCCAGCTCGATCTTTATGTGCTTCTGCTTGGCCGTGAGGCTACTGACCACGCCTTTACGGTTCGCTCCACGCGCCTCCGAAACCTCGCAGAGACGATCACCGTCAAGGAACGCACCATCGAGAGGGCTTCCGTCCTTGCTAGTGACTTTCCAACGATCGTCGGTCAGCGCCCTGACGGAGTAGAAGTCCTCCGTCACTGTCTCGCTCTCTCGATGCGTAACCGTCTCTGCATTTCGTTTGAATGAGCTGCCAGCCAGTCCCACCTTGCCTTCAGGGCCTACGGCAGATGCTCTGACGGAAACGTCAGCGCCCCTCTTTTTGTCGGTCTCGTTGGTCGTTGTGACGGTGGTATCACGTTTTAATTCCTTCCGGGTTTTCCCACCAGTTTCACCTTGGCCGTGGCGGGTTTTCGGAACCACTTCCAAGCCGCAGAGATCCACGGAAAGAGTGGCTTCCTGAATTTCGACACGGATTGTCCCGACCCGGTCTTCCTCAATTTCGTCTGGGTTAATCCGTAGCTCCATCAGGAGATCGTGGCCGACATCGATGCCGTCCTTGGGTGCTAGATTCGACTTCAGCTCTACGAGTTGCGCAAATGGATTCTGATCGTCAGAGAAAAAGTCCATGAGGTTGCCGAATCCACATTGCCCAAGCCGTAGGTAGATTACCCGGACGGGGCACTAATCGCAAAGCCATCATTACCTGGTCGCCTTCCTCCCTTTCGCCTTGGCAGCCTTTGTCTTCACAGGCTCCGCCACCATCTGAGGGCCGCATGCGCTTTGCGGGGTAAAGAGGCCGCAAAACTTGTAGGTCGCCTGAACGCCGATCCGATACGAAGGTTTTCCGTTGCCGATGGTCGTCGACAGGGTGCTTTCAATCGTCCAGCCTTTGGAGACCTTGGCCTTCAGGCCGACGCCGACCGTCACGGAATCCTTGCCACGGCCTTTGATTTCGGCCCTATAGGTTTTTGTCCCCACATCGGTGTAGCCAAGGCTCACATCGGAATCCCCGACGAAATCATGTCTGTATTCAGCACGAATTGACGGAGTGAGAACGCCCCATGGCTTGATGATGTCGTATTCCGCACGGACGCCGACGACACTGGATATCGAGGTTACGGTCTGGTCGCCGTAGCTCAATCCATAGATGCCGCCGCCCGTTTCCGAGAACCCGGAAAGGACGGCGTGTGATCCACGAACGCCGACATATGGAGCAATGAGGAAACCGTCTTTCCGGATTTCGTAGCCCGCCGTCAGGGATCCGAAAACCTGGTTGCCCGAGCGCGTGCCGTTGGCGAACTCACCATTGTCGGTGACGAACCGCCTGCTGTCATAAGAAAGGTGCTGGTAGCCAACGATGCCGTCGAGGAATACTCCACCGTTCGGATGCCATGATGCGTAAAGGGCGGCTGACATTGCCTGAGCGGCCGAGGTCGTTCCATGGGAGCCGATCGAGGACTCCTCGCTGCCGTAGCCAACGGCGATGCCGCCGACGAACGAAGGCGTGAAACGATAGTCGAGACCGGCCGTCAGGCCGATGGATGTCGATGAGAAATTGATGTCGTCCCTGTCGTAGTCGGCAAGGCTGACGTATCCGCCGCCCCAAATTGCCCACCTGCAATCGGCTTTCGCCTTTCCGGATAGGGTGACGCCGTCCTTGGAGTGGTCATCGGGATTGTCGCCGGCGGCGGCATATCCCAGCCTGAAATCGATTGCATTTTGCCGATTGCAATAGCCCTCATTGTGAAGGCTTTCGAGACGACCGGTGATCGTGGTGATCTGATCGTCAGTGAGCTTTTTTGCGGCTTCCGCCTGAGCGGTCAGCAATCCGACGACTTCGGGATCCTTTGTTGGGTCTGCGCGTGCAGCAATGATGAAGCGAACCTCGGCCGTGTTCGATGTCCCCGCAGCGTTTTCGAGGACGTAGCCAACCTTGGCGGTGCCGTCGAAAGCCACATGCGGCGTAAACCTGAGCGTGGTGCCGCTCAAGGAGAACTTGCCGACATCGGCAGGTACCGTGCCCATGACATTGGCCCGCAAGAATGGTGCACCCGTGGCACCAGTCGTGAGATCGACGCTGCCGCTTTCCGTCGGAGACAGGTGGACTTCATGATCAACGGCGACTGGGAGGTCGATGTCGGGTGCCGCCGAGATCGTAATGGTCACCGTCGAAACGTTCGAGACACCGCCTGGCCCTGTAGCAGTCCAGGTGAAGGTGTCGGTGCCAGTAGCGCCTTTGGTCGGCGTGTAGGAGGCGAACATTCCGTTTTCGAGCAAGGCACCTTTGGATGGCTGGCCGACGATCTGGAAGTTGTCGAAATCTCCAGAGGTGCGCGCCGCCAGGTTGATATCGACAGCCGTGGCGGCATTGAAATCGACATTGATCGAGGCGTCTGTGGTGACCGGGGCGGCGACAGCCGGATCGGCAGCGGTCACCGTAATCGTGACAATCGAAGCACCAGCGAAATTGTCCGCATCAATCGCAGAGATGAAAGTCACATAGACGCCTTCGGTTGTCGGAGTGCCTTTCAGGGTGTTGCCAACCAGTGTGATGCCGTCAGGCAAAGGGCTTGGAAAATCAAACGCCTCGAAAGTGTACGGTGCCTTTGCACCGGATGCCGACATCACCTGCGAAAAGGGCTCGCCGACTTTAGCCGACAACGATGTCGGAGATAACGTTATGGTCGGAGGTTTCTTGCTGATCTGAACAGAAATCGTTGCTACATTTGACGTCTGTCCGTGGATGTCGGTGATCGAATAAGTGAACGAATCCGTTGTGTCTTCGACACCTGCATTCGACCAATAATTGAGGCCGTGGCCTGCAACGTCGGCCGTACCTTTCGAGGGCGGGCTAACGATCGTTACGACTGCAATGTCTTCGTCAGGAATGCTGACGGGCACCTTGTCCAGGTTCACGCCGATGTTCGGATCTGGCGTTACGTCATCGAGCAAGAAATCGTAAGCTACGGGAGGAGGTGGCAGATTGCTGGCAACATTGATCGTAAAGTCGCCAGTGCCAGAGAAGCCGTCGGAATCTGTTACCTGGATCGTGAATGGGTAGGTTCCCTCTTTCGTTGCCGATCCGCCAACCGTGTCGCCTATCAGAGTCAGGCCGTCTGGCAGTGAGCCGCTGATAACGGAGACGGTGTACGGCCCCGTACCGCCCGAGCCCCCAACCGTTGCCGAGTAGGGGTCGCCTACAACGGTGTCATATGGTGTGAAATTGACGCTGATTGTCGGCGCAGGCAGCAGATCGAGCGTTACCGTCGCAATCGTTGAGCCAGCGCCGCCATGCGAAGCCTTCCAAAGGATGCTGTCGGAACCGGTTGCGCCAGGCGTCTTTGTATATGTCAGGGTTCCCGATGTAATCGATGCCGTACCTTGAGAAGGCTGGGTTACGATGACAGCGTCATCCCACGGGCCAGCTATCAAATCGTCAAACGACTGGTTCCAACTCGTGTCGTTGTAGCTGAGCGTTGACGAGGAATTGGAAACGATCGGCGGGAGGCCTTTGATCGTAATCGACAGGTCGCCGTATTCTGTCGGCGCACCTGCGGAATCATCGATCGATACACGGATTTCGAAAACGCCCGTGGATGTCGGCGTACCCGAAATGACACCGTTTGATGTCAGGTAAACGCCAGAAGGCAGTGCCCCACTGACTCGGTGGAAACTGTAGGGCGGAACTCCGTCATCCCCGGTAAGAGTGTAGGTGTACGGCTGCCCATATGTGCCTGTCGGCAGCACAAAGGTTTCAGCTGCACGTGAGATGCCGACCACTGCAAGCAAGATGAATCCGATAGCCGCGAGGAAAGCGCCCCGCGCGATGAGTTTGCTTGTCATTTTTCGTCCCCTTCTTTGTTATTGCCGCCCTTGCCGACGGGATGGTTTCCGCGTCGGGCAAGGATCAGGGGAGGTCATGCAAGCGACAAACGGAGGGAGAAAACGGGTGATGAACAGGGGGGTTGGGCAGGACTTGATCTTTGGGTTGGGAGAGTTGGAAAGGCCGAGCCATGATCTGGGATGTAGCAGCAGGGTTCCGCGCCCGGCTCATGGAAGACGTTGCTGAGCACAGTTGCCAAATATTATTGAGAAATATTTTTAGTTGATGTCGGTATAGCTTCCTTTGTCAATAAATTATTTTGAATACGTCTCTTGATTTATATCATAACTTACTATATTAGTATATATAGATGATCGAGACGCGATCACGAACCCGGAAGGAATATCAAATGAACAAGATTCTCACAGTTGCAGAACTCGAGGCGAAGGCGTCGTCTCTATCGATTGGCGAAATCAACAACACGCTTCGCGTTGGCAAAGTCCGCATCGGACACAAGCGCGCCAACGGCGACATGGAAGAGAGTGGATGGTTCACAAGCTTCACGTCGGATCATTCAGAATATGTCCCCGGCGAGAAAGGCCGCACGTATTGCTACACGAAAGAGAGCGCCCTTCAGGAAGCTTTGCATTCAGCAGCTTGGTACCGCCGCTATGTCGCTTTCGAAAAACTAGCCGCCTAATCCAAGCGCCGAAGGCCAACGTGCCTTCGGCCTTCCCCCGAACGGTTCTTGAAACCGTTCCGGTGAGGGCCGAAAACCCGAAATCTTGGAGAGGAGCCAAGACCATGCGCGAACATTCAATCCATCTCGAGAACCAGACCTTCCTGGTCACCGAAACGATCGATGCTGTCGGCCGCGTGACCGGCGATGTCCGCAAATGGGTTGGCGGCGTCTTTCAGGCTGGCTGGGAAATCCAGTGGCGGGATATCGGTATCGTTCCGGATGCCGACAAGAACCAGGTCAGGTCAGCCCTGACCGAGATGCTGCAAGCAGCCTGACGCCAACATCGGCGGCGCTCCCATCGGTTGCCGCCCGACGCCCCGAAAGGATTCCATCATGAAATTTCACAAACATAATCTTCCAAACGGTCGACTGACACTCATGGTCTTCGATATCGAGGACATCGCGTCCACCGGGGCAGGGGCCGTCTGTACTTACAACGGCGACGAACTGGCCGACGCCAAGGACCATGCAGACAACCGCGGCGGCATCATCGTATCCGCCGACTGGACGGGTTTCATTACTGTCGAACACGTCGCCCCGAAGGCCCGTGCTGCGGACATCCGGGAGCAACTGGACAGCCGTCGGATCAACGAGGAATCCGAAAAGATTGGTATGACGGCTCTGGCGTTTATGCGCGCACGGGACGAGCGGTTGGCGAGGAATGCCTTGTCCCATGCGGACCTTTAAGCTGAATTCAGTGCATTGGGGGAAGGGATTGGACATGGAAAAAAAAGAAGATATCCACCTCGGTCACTGGCAAATATTCCGGTTGAAGCCAACGAACGCTTTCTTCGTAGCGGGAGATGCCGACCAGATTTACACATCGTACCCTCGTGTTTCGAGCACTTTCCAGACTTTCGATCTCGACACGATGAGCGGGATTACCGAACGCGGCCGCCGTTATTTCCTCCGTGGAGAAGGCGGGCATGGGCTGCACCTGCACACTGCCGGGACATTGCAAGGCTGGCTGAATCAGAACGGGTACAAGAAGAACGATATCGAGCCTGCGACACCCGAGGATGTCGATTATGTTCTGAATTCGAAAGGGCCGAAACCGTGAATCAGGAAAAAGGGGATATCCATCTTGGTAATTGGCAGTTTTATCGTCTGAAGCCGCTGAACGCGTTTCTCGTGACGGGAGATGCAAACGTCGTTTATGCGTCGTATCCGCGTGTTTCGAGCACTTTCCAAACCTTCGATATCGACACGATGTCAGGGACTACCGAGCGTGGTCGCTGCTATTTTCTTCATGGAGAGCGTGGACATGGATTGCGAATTCCCATCTTGGGAACCCTGAACGGCTGGCTGGATCTCAATGGCTACAAAAAGAACGACATCGAGCCTGCGTCGCCTGAAGAGGTAGATGCTGTCCTGAATCTCACTGGACCGAAACCTTGAACATTGCTCGATGACGCTCTAGCCGCCTGCGGTAACCGTCCCGTAGCCATTTCCTGATAGGTCTTCCCCCTCAAGTGGTGGGGACCATACCGAGATGAAGCCAGGCTACGCATATCCGTTTTTCTTGACGCTCAGCGGGGTTGCCTCCGCAACGTCCGACATCCTGCAGCAACCCATGATCGCCAATTTGTTTGTTGGGCTGCTTGTCCTGACGGCGGCGATTTCGTTTTTGGGTTATCGGTATTCTTCGGTCAACAAGGCGATCCTGGAATCCTTGCCCGACAACATCCGTCCAAATTTCTCACCGCGGCCGTTTGCGATTTCGTGCCTGGTCATGGCTGCGCTCGTCGGCGGGTTTTCAGTTCTGTCGGCAAAGGCGTCCAATGATGACGGTTTGATCGCGTCCGCGTTTCCGGAAATCCGTGCCTTACAACAGCAGCTCGGAATTGTGCAGCGCGATGTCGCACGGATCGACGAGAGAACCGAGAAGATCGAAAGGGACACCAAGTTTCTGAAGCTGGCGGCCGATCAGTGGTTATCTGTTCCTGATTTGATGTCATCAGGACAGGAAGGGAAACCCTATAATCTGAGAGCGACTTTTGAAAACAGTACGGCCTTCGTTTACAAAAACATTCGCATTCGCATCAGAGGCGGGGAGAAACTGGATTATTCAATAGGCGATTTCATCCTTGCGCCGAATTCGTATGATGTGAACGACATCCAATTTGTCGGCGGTCAGCCTGACAGCATTGAGATTTGCATATCGGCACTACGTGGCGACGGAAAGCACTTTAAAGAAATCCGGACGTTCAAAAATCAGGTGCAGGCAAAGCCAAATGATTACGTACTGAGATTGGTCGAGATCGATGGGCCATTGCAGATTTCAGATGATCAGCAATGTGAAATCATGTCCTGATTGTCGATCGAATTCCCGAGTGGCAATTGGCTTTCACCCAATCCAGATGGTAAGCGCTGGGAGGGAATGCCACTTCCGATTAGCTCGCCGCCGGCGACTTCCTGGAATTCATCCGTCCTTGCGAATGCCCAACACTTTCGAGATCGGGTACGTCACGAGGAGTTGGCGGCCGATCAGGGCTGCCATGCCACCAAGAAGGGCGACGATGCCAAATGCGGCTGTCGAACCCCATCCCCAGATGACGGAGATCACGCGACGCGGTGTTCCGGTCGCGTATTTCGTCGGCGAGACCGTTTCTCCGGACACCCACAAGGGCACCGTGCAGCGGAGCCTGCCTTCGACATCTTCGAGGTTGGAAGAACCCCGTCTGCAGTAGTCGGCGAAAACCGCCGGCGAATTCAGTTTCATTGCCGCGATCCAGTCGACTGATGCAGGATCCCGCGCGAATTCGACGAACTCGCTTGCGGTGATAAGTGCATTGTCCCGGCCGTTGACGTTTCCGATCGCGTTCCCGATCCCAAATATCATGGCAGCCGCGACCGCGGTGGCGACCCATGTCTGCCAGTTCGCATTCCGGATCGATGATTTGATTTCGGAAATGCGGTTGGCGGCCGTGGTCTCAACGGCGGCGGCGAATTTCTCCTGAAGCAGCCTGTCGCTTTTCGCGTCTACCACCTTGCGCACGACATCCTCTATGCCTGAAAGCGCGTTGCTCGCGACGGCACCAATCTTCTCAACCGCGGCTTCAATTTTGGCGGCGGACTGCTCTTCCCGGGATGAGGACTCCTCGATTGCCTGCTGGAGAGCGGCGTTTTGGAGAATCTGGTTCAGCGAATAGTCGCCGTCATCAAATGAGACACCCATAGCAACCGCCCGTTTCCAGGCGATTTTCAGATGTCGTTCGTCGAGCTCGTAAATCTTGCCGAGTGCTTGATACCGTTCATTGGCTGCCAAGGTGTCCATTCCATCCCTCCTTCACCGCTCAAAGGCGGTAGAGCGCCTTGAGGGACGGGTCGGATTTCATCTGCTCATGTACGTTGTCCCGCATCGTCCGCAGTGCCTGACGTTCACGGATTCCGATGCCGTACCGTTTGTCGATGCCCGGAGTGATCAGCTTGGAAATCGGGAACGGGGCTTGGTCGAATTTCGCCATTATCTGCTCGTTGATCTCGTTGATGCGGACCTCGGCCAGTATGCCGGCATCGATCATGGACTTGCGGGTCTTCGAATTCAGCCAAAGCGCAAACCTGGGATCGACCACGTTGTCGGATATCGGGTTTCCCCAACCGCTCATCGTGGCGACGTAGCGAACACCGTCGACGCCCCGGAACGTCTCCCGCAGGTTGGCGATGGACTCCACGGCCTTTTTGTTTCCGGCAACCAGGGGTACATTGAAAACCAGCTCGGCGTTCACTTCCTTAAGGGAATCCACGAAATCGGACGGCTTGAAGCCTTCGCCGAAAATGTCGCCGAAATTGCTGTCGGCACCGCCTGGGCCGTCGGCCAACAGGTAGTCCAGGTTTCCGTACTCGATCGCTTCCAGCAGCTTTGCCCTGCCGTTTGGCGACCGCAGATTTACGAGCCATGCCCCGTTGACGAGTTCTTCCATCTCGTCGGCGGCATCAATGATCCGGCCGTCCTCGTCCTTGCTCGCGAAACGGTCATAGGTGCTGTGGTTGCCCTCATCGCCGTCGACGAATCCAACACGGTGGTCCGTCATCGACCTCATTATATCGACTTTAATGCTGGTGCCGGTCGACTTGTGGGTGCCGCCTTTTTCACAGTGGGCGATATCAACCACGGTTCCGGTCGGCGTCGGGCTGGCCATTACAGGTGCTTTGTATTCTTCCATTTTCGGTTCCCCTTTATGTTTAGATGTCGTCCAGGCTTCGGATTTTGTTTCTGCCGATCGGGCTGACTGCAGGTGCAGGCTCGACAACCGGAGTGCGCTTGGGGGCGACGACTTCCGGCCGTTCCACCTGCGTCTCCGGCACCGGAACAGGCGCGGCCTCGACTACAGTCTGCTTCTGCTCAACTGTCTTTGTCGTCGGCCTGGGCGTGATCCTCATGGAGGCCGACCTCGGCCTTGAGATGCCCAGACGCCTGCGGATGGTGTTGTACGTGTTCCAGACATGCAGGCGGTAAGCAGCATCATCGAGATCGGGGCGGCTTTCCCGCAATCCGGGGAAGGCATCCATGAATGTCCCAACGATCGTGCTACCGGAATGACACCGTTCGATGCAGTCGCGCAGATGGATGGCATTGGAATCCATTGCCTTGCGGACAGCGCTACGGCTGTCGCTGCGTTCGACAATGGGCTCCGATGCCAGCAAGGCCTTCAAGGCCTCGATGTTCGGTTTCGGAATCATAGGCTGCCCTCCCTCTTCATGAATTCGCGGAGACCGCGCAGCGCGCGTTCGAAAGCAGGGAAGTCCTGCTCGCCTTCAAATCCCCACGCACGGTAGATCGCGTGAGGCCCGTGCCCCTTTCGGATCAGGTCTGCCAAACGGGCTTCGGAAGGCTCGTTCTCTTTGAGCGCTTTCCCCATCTCACCGATGGGGTTCCATTCCTTTTTCGGGGCGGTTTTCGCCAATTCTGCCCATGCATTCATTCATCACCTCCCGCCGCGTTCCTGTCGGCGTTCTCGCTCGTTCCATCATGGAAACCCGGGCCCACGCATCTCACAACATGCCGGATTCATATTTCTTTCCGTGAACATTCCATTTGAATATCTTACGCTATTATGCATAAAGAAAGTCGGTTCATTGTCGACAGCTTGCCCGGTTACAGCGGCAATCCGTTGTGCCTTGCTCACGCCAGGCTTTGGATGATCAAGGAATTTGGAGGGCGAAGAATGACCAAGGAACGGCCGTACATCGATTTGAACGACTGGATGATTTATCGGGTCAAGGGCGGAAACAAGTTCTCCCTCGTCGGCAATGTCGGCGACAGCGGGCGCATTGCCTCCACGATTCAGACTCTCGATGTCGAAATGATGTCTGGAACAGCGGAGCGTGGCTTCCGTTTCCGGCTCGTAGGCGAGGGCGGTCTGGGGCTGACGATGGCTGCCCTTTGTCTCCGCAACGAGTGGATGGCGGACCATGGATATGAGGCTGACCGCATCTGCACCGCATCGCCCATCGAGGTGGAAGCCGTCTTGTCGGTTACGGCCGATGACCACCTGGTTTTCGTCGACTGGAACTTTGTCGAATTCGCCGGCGGAGAACTCATGGTTGTCGGAAACAGCGTTTCCCCCGGTGGTTCAATCACGATGGGGCTCTGCGACGTTTCAGAATTCGACCCCGACACCATGCGTGGACTGGGTGGCAGCGATGGGAATTCCCGCTTTCGCGTACATGGCGACCGTGCCCGATTGCTGTCTACCGATGTGATCGACCTCATCACAGATCGATGGGACATCAAGAAATCCGGTCTCAGCGTCGTAAGTTCGGAAGATGTCGCCGTGGCATTGTCGACAGCGAGTGCAAAACCATGATCACCGTTTTGAGCATGAAAGCAGCCCTTGTGAGGCATCACGAGTTCGACGCCGTTCTCACCATCGAGAACGCCGACAGAAACCTTCAGTTGCTCCGGGTCGAGGACGGGCGGCCGCACCTGGTGCTCGCGTTCAATGACATCGACTTCGATGACGGGTCTGCGTTGATGGCTACAAAAGATCACGTCTGGGCGGCGATTGCATTTGGACGCGAGACCATGGCGGGTGCCAGAACGCTTCTGATCCATTGTCACGCTGGCCGATGCCGATCTCCGGCAATCGCCATGGCCATCCTCGCCGACTATCTGCAGCCTGGCGAAGAAGAGTTGGCCGTCGATCACGTCCTTCAACTCGTTCCCAATGCGGCTCCAAACTTGCATGTGCTGAAACTCGCTGACGAGGTACTGGAACGCGGTGGTCGGCTGCAAGCCGCCTGGGCGGATCGATATGAGCACGGGAAGAATATCGTTCGGGTTCGACGGCTCAAGGCAGCAATCCTCGAGCGGCGGAAACGCGAGGAGGGGCAATGATCACAAAAGCCAAACCAGTCGACGAAGAGCCGCACGTCACCTTGACGGATTGGATAATCATTCGTGCTCACGACACTGGCGACATGCATTTTGTTGGATGCACACCAGAAGACAAGGGGCGGGTCACGACCGCCATCCAGGATTTCGATCCGAATACGATGTCAGGGCGAACCGCCAGCGGCCGATTTTACAAGCTGGACGGCGAACAGGCTGACAACCATTTCGCAGCGGTGGTGACCATCGCAGCAATTTGGGGTCCACACATGGTGGGACGGATTTCCGTTGTCGATCGGGATGATACGATGATCTTGTTGCCTGCGAGAGGTATGGCGTAAGCCTCCTGTCGTGGTTTATTGGGAGCTACGTGCCTGGTTTCGGAGCAACGGTAGTCCACACGCCACCCGTGTCAAAATCCATATACGGGGACGGTGTCGGGTCAAAATCCGTCTCGACGGACCATCTTCGGGAATCGTCAACTGGATTTCGCGGAACGCAAAGCGATGGTCTCCCTACGCTGATAGCCTTCCCTAGCGGGAGCTTAAACGAGGAGAGAAATATGAGGGTTTTTAAGGCGGCACTTTTGGCAACATGTTTGTGGTGGCCAGCGGTTTCTTACGCGGCGGATCGAACCGATCTGACGGTTGCCGACCTCACGAGTGATCAGCAGCCCTCAGGAATCGTTCAGAACTCGTCGTTCCTGCCATCGGCCGAGGCCCAGGACGCGCATGCGCCGTTCACGGGTACCATCTCTCTCACCGAAACGGTGATGACGACGGAGCCTGCCAAATTCAAGACTAATGACGTGATGGGAAAGGACCCGGCGATTTTCCCGGCTGCCGTGCTCTCGTTCGTGACGCATGAAGGCGATCTGGTTCCGACAACGCAGGATGTGCTGCGCTACGGATCGCCACCGGACGGGAAGTCGTATTGGGACATCATCGTACAGGCAGGCAAGATTTGGTCGGAACCCGGCGATGACGGTTGGTCGCGGGCATCGTTTCCGTTTTCATTGATGCATTCGATCGAGGGCGAGACCCACAATGGCGTTGCCATGTTCTTGTACAAAGATGGTCAGGTCTCCGGTCTTCGCTTTCAAGTGCTGACGGAGACGGCTCCCTTCTACATCGAAGACTATTTCACGGCAGTTGGTTTGGCTGACGCGGCTCTCAGCACTGACAAGATAGCGAACGAGGACGAGGTCAAGGCTACATACGCGCAATCTGTTGCCGATGCCGAAAAGCTGGGTACTTGGGCCGATCTCGAGGCGAAATTTGGCAAGGAGAATGTCGAGGCGTTTGACTCCGATATCAATGCTGACGAAATCGTCATGGACGGCATTGGGGTGGACGGGACGTTTTACCTGAAGTCATGCCCGACGGTGGCCGGCGAACTTCCGTATTGCGACCGCCAGAGGTTCGGCGTCTGGTCAGTTACGAAGGCGGCCAGCAACGCCAGCGCCATGCTTCGCCTTGCTGAAAAATATGGTCCTGGCGTTTTTGACGAGAAACTCGTCGATTACATCACCGAAGCCAAGGACGTCCCGGGTTGGGAAAAGACAACCTTCGGCGACATGTTGAACATGGCAAGCGGTATGGGTTGGGGACCGCAGGAGGAGAAGCCGTACCAGATCAGCGATCCTTTCGGAGACCCCTACTACGCTTGGTATGAAGCCAAAACCGTAGAGGGGAAGATCGAGGCAACGCTCAAGGCAACAAAACCGTATTCTTGGGGGCCGGGTAAGGTTGCCAGGTATCGTGACGACGATATGTTCCTGATCGGGGAGGCGATGACCCGTTACATGAAAAGCAAGGGGGAATCGTACGCGAATATCTGGGAGATGCTCAAGGAAGAGGTCTACAAGCCGATCGGTATCCATTACGCGCCGATCAACCAGACGATCGAAGCCGACCCCAAGAATAACCAGCCCTTGATGGCTTACGGGTATTACCCGACAATCAGCGATCTTGTGAAGATCACCAAGCTATACCAGAACGGCGGAAAATTCGGCGACAAGCAGATTCTGAACGCAGAGATGCTTGCCGATATCAAGCCAGCCGAGAAGCCCGTCGGTCTCCACACAGGCGATCCGCAGCGGCCGTTCTACCGGAAGGCTTTCTGGCGTGGCCACATGGATTCAAGAAACGGCTGCAGTTTCTATTATCCAACCATGATGGGGTGGGGCGGAAACTTTGTCCCCATGTTCTCCAAGAACGTATTTGCTATCCGGCTCGCAAAAGATTGGGACGGTGATGCAGGCGCAAGCAGGATGGACAGCTTGGAGCAGGTGGCCGATCACGTGAGTGATCTCTGCAAATAGAAAACCCAGCGCCCCCGGGCGATATCGTCCGGGGGCTTGTGACCACAAAACAGTATTCGGTCGCGTCCGAGCGTCAAAATCCGTATCATGACGGACATGAAGACTTTCGGTGACGTCATCGACGCTGGATTCAAAATGCGCTGCAGCTGCGCGAACTGCGGCCGCGATGAATTCCTGGAACTCAGCCGTTTTGACCGGGATCGCGCTTGGGTAGGCAAAACATTCCGCTGCCGTTGCGGCGGCGAGGCCACCGTGAAAGTTATCGACCCGAAGGCGGAGGCTTACAAGCGGCAGACCGAGGGCTGGTGATGCTGGACTGCTTGCACTAGGATCAGGCCAGTCGGCGACCAACCCCAAGCCTATCCCTCTCTACCAGGACGTCGATTAGACGGCAGGCTTTCCCAAAAGGTCTGCCGTTGTCTTTTCACGCCTGCGGCTTCCGCCTTCTGCAGGACTTCTTCGAGATTAACGGATAGTCCGGCATCCAGTTGCGCGATCCCTTTTTGGATGGCGGCCAGCTCTTCCTCGTCCTCAGTCATCAATAGTCGTCGGCGTAAAAGATGGACAGCACCCGATTGGTAACCGACGGGTCGGCCGGATTGTCAGAACCGAATTCCATGGCCTTATCGTAGTAATCGATTTTCCAGGTGTATTTCTTCCCGTCGAGCATCAGCGTTCCGAAATCGTGTTCGCCGTAAGGGTCGTCTCCTTCAGGGAAACTGTCGAATTCGCGAGCTGCCGAATAGACCGCCATTCTTTCGGACTCGGGTGCCTGACCCAGCGCGCCGACGAAAACAGTGGTGCCGCCGGCACCCGTCGTCCGAAGGATGTCGTTCAGATTGCGGATGGCGACCGCGTCATTCGTCGCCAAATGCATAATACTCCTGTTTCCAGTAATACTTTCCACAGGCTTGCCCCGCCGTCAGACCGCCGCCCAGAATCAAGCTGCCACCATGGCCGATAGCTGCATATGTGTTCGAATCCTGAAAGGTGCCGCCAAGGGCGTCATCCCAGGACTCCTCGGGGCTATACAGCACCTCGCCGCGATCCATGAGGCTGCTTACCTTGCAACGGATTTTCGTGGCGTCCACCCTGTCGGCGACGATGAACACCACTTTGTAATCCTTGCCCTTTAGATGTTCAACCTCGACCCAGCACTGGACGCCTTGCCCGCAATCACCCGAGTAGTCGCCTTCAAAGCGATCCCGTGCCTGCACGTTTGCCGCCGTTGCCGTCAGCAAGATCGCCACGGCGAATACAGATTTCATCATTTTGAATGCCCCCCTAATCCGGGCATGCTATCGCAAAATCCGGTGTCTAAGTCAATGATTTACAATCTGGCTATTCAGCATATAACGTGAGCATGAAATATGATCTGACACCTGACCAGGGCATCCGGAATGAAGCTCGTCCCGAT
Source organism: Mesorhizobium sp. A623 (assembly GCF_054489405.1). Taxonomy (NCBI): domain Bacteria; kingdom Pseudomonadati; phylum Pseudomonadota; class Alphaproteobacteria; order Hyphomicrobiales; family Phyllobacteriaceae; genus Mesorhizobium; species Mesorhizobium sp. A623. The sequence continues at coordinate 86,435 of NZ_JBTMXB010000011.1, read as the reverse complement.
GCTTGATTGACAATCCGAAGGCTGAGCGCGAGGTTCCCTGTTGGTGGGGAGAGAATACTTTGGATCGGTCGCAAATATTCGCGGTTATGGCCGCACTTATCATTTTGATTTTGCCATTTTATTCGGTGTTCACATCGTACAAATGGTGGAGGACCTCGAAGATCGCTCGGGCGACGCAGGCTTCTCTGGACGAGAAAACCGCGTTGGTTGCCAAGGCCCTAGCTGCCATCAAAGCGTTGCAGGTGTCCGAAAAGGAAGCGGTCTCGCGCGTCGGATATTTGGAGGGCCGCTTCGGTGGGGTTGTCGATCTAGATAACGAAAGTGTCCGCCTCGGTCTTGTGATCGCCGCCCTGAACAGTGAGATCGATCAACTTCGGACGGCTTACAAGGAAAAGAAGCAGGTCTACGATCGCATGATCTCCGAGGTCGCGATCTTTGACGATCGCCTCGCGTTCGCTGAAATGGGCGTCTATGAGCCCCATTTCGATTTCACCGACAGCGAAGAATATAAATCGGCCATCACTCGGGCCCGCGCACAACAGAAGCAAATGGTGACCGACAAAAGCGCTGTTATCTGTACGACGAACTGGGCTGTCGATGGTAGCGCTGCCAAAGGACAGACGATGACCAACCGGAATATCCGTCTGACCCTTCGAGCGTTCAATAACGAATGCGAGGCAGCCATCGCAAATACGCGCTGGAATAACGTGAATGCGATGGAAAAGCGAATTGTTCGTGCGCGCGTACAAATCGACAAAATGAACGAGTCAAATTCAACATTTATCGAAAACCAGTACGCGCAACTGAAGTTGCAGGAACTCTACCTCACCCATGAATATCGTGAGAAGTTGAAGGCGGAACGAGACGAGAGGGCGGAGACCGCTCGGCTAGCACGTGAAGAGCAACGGCTTCTGCGCGATATGGAAGACGCCGAGGCAAAAGAGCAGCACTATGCTGGCCTTCTAGCCAAGGCCAAGGCTGAGGCGGCGAAGATTGTCGGGCCGCAACTTGATGCCTTCAGTGACCAGATTAAGGAGCTGGAACGCGATCTTGCCGAAGCCCAAGCAAAAGTCGAGCGTGCGCAGGCGATGGCTGAGAAAACTCGATCCGGCTACGTCTACATCATTTCAAATATCGGATCGTTTGGCAAAGACGTCGTCAAGATCGGCCTGACTAGGCGGCTGGATCCCATGGATCGGGTTCGGGAGCTCGGCGATGCCAGCGTCCCATTCACGTTCGATACCCATGCAATCATTTACAGCGACGATGCTCCGACATTAGAGCGCTCGCTACACGGGGAGTTCGAGCCGACGCGTGTAAACGCCCAGAATTATCGTAAAGAATTCTTTCGGGCCTCTCTTGAGGACGTCGAGGCAGCCGTCAAGAAGCTCGCTCCAAGCGCACCCTTCTTCAAGGACATCGAGGCGCAGGAATATCACGAGACCTTATCGAGAAGGCGTATCGCGCTGGAGAATTCTCAATTTTCGGACGTGATGGCATTCCCCGAAACACTTTAGGAATCGAGACATGCCACACCGCCGTGAATTCACGCTGCCGCCGATTGTTACCGAACTGGTAGCCGCTAGGAACAAACTTCGGGAGCATTACAAAACCGCTGGCCTCAGGTTCACGCTCGACGGCAATTTGGTCGGCGACATCGGCGAGGCTATTGCCGCTGAGATATTCGGGATTACGCTCGTTCCGGGAAACGGCACAGGAATTGATGGCCACGCTTCAGACGGCCGCTCCGTGCAGGTGAAGACAACAGGAACAGGGCGAGGCCCCGTTTTCCGTCATGTCGGTACCCGAGCGGATCACCTGCTGTTTTTCGATATCGATTTTGAGAACTTGAAAGGCAATGTGATCTTCAACGGACCTGAAGTGGTCGCACTTGCGAGGATGCCTTCCTCATGGATGGGGCAGCGGCTAGTAGCCAAGGGGCATATCAGGGCGGCGGATGCGTTGGTCGATTTGGGCGACAGACTTAGACGGATAGATATCTAATAAGTGAGAATTGGTGGAGATCAGGGCAGGGGAAGCGCTGACGGATCGCCTTCTGATAGGCGATAAAGCCACTGTGGCATCGCCTATCAGAACTTGTGCTTCGATTACGATTATCCACACGTCACCAGTTCATTTTGCGTTCGTGCTGCCTGACGTCGTGGACACGTAGACGGATGGAAGCGTTGCATAGACCGCGGTGGCACGAACCAGGTGGTCTTTCCACGTTATCTCGTTCGGCGCGTGGGCTTGCTCCTCTTTCCCAGGGCCGAAGCCGATGCAGGGAATTCCATGGCGGCCCATGATGGCAACGCCGTTGGTTGAGAAATTCCACACCCCAATGTTGGGTGTTTCACCAAAAATCTCTTCATGAGTTTTCACCAGAGCCTGGCAAGCGGGATGATCTTGCTCGATGCGCCAAGCGGGAAAGTAGCACTCTGTCGGATAAACGAGCCCTGTCCACGACGCCTTGGCATAATCATAAAGCGATACCTCAGCTTTGGACTGTTGGACGGAGGGCAGACTGCGAATTTCTTCCAATGACTGCTCCAGGGTTTCACCTTTCGTCAGTCGGCGATCAATCGAAATCCAGCAACGATCGGCAACAGCGCAACGCGAGGGAGAGCCGGAGAAGATTTCTGAAACTGTCAGTGTTCCTTTGCCAAGCACGTCATCAGTCGGAAGCCGCTCGGCCAACTCCTCCAAATCGGTGAGGACGGCCGCCATCTTCAGAATGGCGTTGTCTCCAAGGTGCGGCATCGCGCCATGGGAACTGATGCCGCGCACTTCTACCTTGATCTCCATTCGTCCACGATGCCCGAGAGCCACATTACAATTCGTAGGTTCCGTGCTGACCACGAATTCAGGCTTCAGGCCTCCCTCCTGGATCAGGTAGAGCCAACATAGACCGTCACAGTCCTCCTCCTGTACGGTCCCCGTGCAGACTAGGGTGTAGCCTTCATCCAGCCCAAGTTCCTTGATGATTTTACCAGCGTACACCATTGCGGCCATGCCGCCTGCCTGATCGCTCGTTCCGCGACCGTAAACGATGTCTTTGTCGTCATACCCCTCATAGGGGTCACTATCCCAATTCGCGAGGTCGCCCACTCCGACGGTATCGATATGCGCGTCCAAGGCGATTAAACGATTGCCGTTGCCAATGTAGCCAAGGATGTTGCCCATCGGGTCTATCTCGACGCGATCAAAACCCACCTTTTCCATTTCAGCACGGATGCGCTCGACGATTGCCCCTTCGTTGCAGCTTTCACTTGGAATAGCCACCATATCACGCAAAAACTGAGCGATATCCTCTCTGTAAAACTCTGACAGTTCTTTGACTCTATGAAAATCAACGACCATAAACGCCTCGCAAGTGAGTAAATTCGCAATGATAACCGACAGTTATCGAGCGATGTTGCTAGTGTTGAGCTACCTGACGGAGAAAATCCTGAAGGCGAGGGCTTTTTGGATTCTTAAAAAGCTCCTCGGGAGAGCCGTCTTCGACGACATATCCTCCGTCCATGAAGATCACTCGATCTGCCACGTTGCGAGCGAAACTCATTTCATGCGTGACAACGACCATTGTCATGCCATCTCGGGCAAGATCGCGCATTACCGAGAGAACCTCGCCCACCAGTTCCGGATCAAGGGCGGATGTCGGTTCGTCGAACAGCATTGCCTTTGGAGACAATGTGAGCGATCGGGCTATTGCGACACGCTGTTGCTGACCGCCAGAGAGTTGAGAAGGATATGATTCGAGCTTGTCCGCCAGTCCTACCTTCTTGAGCATCTGATAGCCAACGTCATTGGCTTGTTTGGTCGACATCTGACGCACCTTACGTGGCCCCAGTGTCACGTTTTCCAGAACTGTCAAATGGGGAAACAGATTAAAGGATTGGAAAACCATTCCAATTTCTGCGCGAACCAGGTTGATATTTGTCTTTGGGTCATACAAGTCATGCCCGTCGACAATAATGCTACCAGATGTCGCGTCCTCCAGTCGATTTATACACCGCAGAAACGTTGATTTTCCTGACCCCGATGGACCAACGACAACGGCAACCTCTCCAGCAGCAATGTCGATGTCAATGCCGCGAAGAACTTCCAATTGGCCAAAGGTCTTGTGTAGGTCTTTGATTTGGATCATTTCAAAGCAGCCCTTACACGCTCAGAAGCGGACACTCGATACTCGAGGCGTTTCAGGAGCAGCGTTAATGAATACGTCATCAGGAAATATAGGACAGCTACCGAGAACCACACTTCGAAAGCACGGAAGTTGTTGGCGATGATTTCTTGTCCGGTGCGGGTCAGCTCACCAACTCCGATTACGACGAGTATCGAAGTATCTTTCAGAGAGATGATGAACTGATTTCCCAGCGGCGGTATCATCCGCCGAAATGCTTGTGGCCAGACGACATACATCATTGTTTGGCGAGACGTCAGTCCGATCGAGCGGCCTGCTTCGACTTGACCTCGATCGATTGACTGCACGGCACCGCGAACAATTTCAGCAATATAAGCGCCAGCGTTTAGGGATAAGGCAATGATCGCTGCAGCTAGCGGCGGAATTCGAAAGCCCATCGCCATTGGGACACCAAAGTACAGGAACATCACCTGAACCAAGAAAGGCGTTCCCCGAATTGACTCGATATAGAAATTTGCAATGAATCTCAGGATCGAATTCGCGGATAGCTTCATCCATCCGGCGGTCGCACCCAAAATAAACCCGAAAAACAAGCCGCCAAGCGTAATGATAAGCGTAAGCTTTGCACCGACGAGGAGCGCTGGCACGGCTTGGATTGCCGCGCTCCATTCAAATTCAAATTGTGGCATGGAAACCTCGTGGTGGCGGTGAGAAGCAATGCCTCTCACCGCATGTTGTCAAAGCTTGTTATTTGGAATCGGTACCAAACCACTTATTGTGGATTTCGTTGAGTTTTCCTGACTCTTGGAGTTCAAGAAGAGCGACATTGACCTTATCCCGAAGCGGGCTTCCCTGGGGGAATCCGATACCGTAGTGATGGCCGAGATATAGCGGCCCGACCAACTTCACCGCGCCTTTACCAACTGTTGCGGCATAATCCTGAAGCGGAGGCAAATCGAACATCACGGCGTCGGTGCCGCCCGCCCGCAACTCCAGAAACGCATCGGTGATATTCGGGAACTCCTTGATTTCCTTAGGAGTGAGCCTTCCTGCATCGATGTTTTCTTTTAAGAAGGGCACCGTCGACGTGCCTTGTTTTGTTGCCACGACCTTGTCGGTGAGGTCCTCGATCTTTTGGATTTTCTCATCGTCCGACCGAACCATGATGGTCAAGCCAGCCTTGTAGTAGGGGTAGGAGAAGTCGATAGCCTGTTCTCTTTTCGACGTCACCGACATCGCTGCAACAGCCACGTCTATGTTCCCGGATTGCAGACCCGGAATGATGCCATTGAAGTCCATGGGGCGAACTTCGTATTCGACCCCAAGCTTTTCTCCTACAGCATTCCAGACATCCAGATCGAAGCCGACATACTTCCCATCGTCATTCCTGTATGAGAAAGGTTTGAAGTTTGTATCGACCGCTACCGTTATTTTGTCTTGGGCTATCGCAAGAGTGGAACCCATCGCGATAATGGCTCCTGCCAAAATAGTCTTAATAGTATTCTTCACTTTCGTTCCTCCCGTTGGGTAATTCACATTAAATAGGCCGTTCAGATGCCTAAGGCTTACGTCAAACCGCAGCCAATGCGTCATTGGTGCTTCGACCGATGATTTCGTTATAGAGTTCTGGATCTGTCGCCCCCTCGCTTCCGATGAAAAGCACACGAGAGTTCGCGTTCAAGCCCAGTTCTGCTTTGACATTTTCGTCGTCGAGGGCTGCCAGAAGGCCAACAACTCCGCCAACGGCCGACTCGCCTGCTACAATTGGCGCGTCTCCGTCCTGCCCCAGGGACAACAGCTTCATGCATGCGGCAACCGCTTCATCGGAAACCGTCAACGAAGCATTCGCACCCACGTTCAAGATATCCCACGCCAGAGTTGACACCTCTCCGCAAGAAAGCCCGGCCATCATGGTTTCCAAGTCGCCATGCACCGACGTCAGGCGGCCCGCCGCAACGCTTTTGGTGAAGCAATCGGCGTTTTGTGGTTCGACAACGACCAGAGTTGGGCGCTTGTCTCCCCAAACTTCCCAAAAATAGCCGCAAACAGCAGCGGCCAATCCACCCACGCCGCTCTGAATGAACACGTGCGTCGGGATCGAATTCTCGTCGATTTGTTCAACAATTTCGGCGGCTATAACGGTGTATCCACGCATAACGTCGCGAGGGATGTCCATATAGCCTTCATAAGAAGTGTCAGAGACAACCGTCCAGCCGTTTGTCGTCGCTTCGGCATCGGCGCGACGAACGGAATCGTCATAGTTTCCTTCGACGCGAATTACCTTGGCCCCGTATTTTTCTATCGCGGTCTTCCGATTGTCACTCACGGTCGCATGAATGAAAATCACACATTGGCAGCCAAATATTTGAGCGCCCCATGCGACAGAGCGGCCATGATTGCCGTCAGTAGCGCAGCATACCGTGAGCTTTTCGGTGATGTGGGAATACTTTCCGGAGATCAGGTCGGCTGAACCAATTTTGACCCCAGCCTCGTCCTCGACGCGCTTCTGTAGAATGCGCAAGACGGCATAAGCGCCTCCCAGCGCCTTGAAACTGTTGAGCTCAAAGCGTCCGGATTCATCCTTGTAATAAATGCCTCCGATGCCAATTTTTGAAGCCAATCCGTCAAGCGAAACAAGTGTCGTTTTCTCGTAACCCGCCCAGGTCTCGATCTCCTGCAGGGCGACCTCGCCATGAGCCACGCTCAATATTGACTTCAGGTTATCCGGATAATTCCGGTCATTGCTGAAATTTGGGTTCGTCACATAGGATTTTAGCGAAGGACGGGGGAAATTCATCATTATTCCTGCAACTCGTGTCTAGGTGTGACAGTTGTGAAACGCGTTTCACTCCCGCCTCTTTGCGGGTGCCGGGGTCACCAGAATTCCGCTTAACCTCATACTGTATATGTCCAAGATCGTTGTCAAGGTGGATGAAACGGCGTTTCATCGGTTTGACAAAACTTCATAACCTGTGAAACTGCGATGAAAAAGTCCGTTTCGGTCATCTTGGAGCAATTCCTCGAAATTGCTGATTAGATGCGTGACAAAACACAAGGGATCGGCTGTTAGTGAACCTTGGACATTGGAACTAACAGCTCCTCGATTCCAGGCTGTTGGCAAAATTGCGACAAGGATTTCCATGAGTGACCTTCAACGAATAGATGCCCGGATCCTTGACCAATATGACGAGTTGACGCCGCAGCAGCGGCGATTGGCTGAGGTTATTCTTCAGCACCGAAATGAGTTCGGTAATTTCTCGGCGGCTGAATTGGCGCGTGAGGCCAACGTATCCAAGGCAACGGCCGTACGGCTGTTCCAGAGGCTGGGCTACGAACGCTTTGAGGATGCGCGGTATCTGGCAGCCAAAGAGCCTTGGGGATCACCACTACGTGGCCTCGACCAAGAGACCCCAAGCGAGGTGGATGCCTTTGAGAAGCACCTGGCGCGCGAAATGGATAATTTGCGTCGTTCAAGCGCATCGCTTGACCGCTCGACCATTGAACAAGCCATTACATTGCTCGGCAGTGGCCGGACTGTCTGGGTTATGGGTTTGCGGATCAGCTATTCGATTGCGCGGTATCTTACCAGCATTCTAAGCAATGTAAGGCACCAGGTTCGTTCACTGCCGGACGGAGGTATGGAATTTGCCGAAGGCTTTGCGGGCATTGGGCCCGACGATGTCATCGTTATTGTAGCCTTTCGACGACGCCCGCCAGTTATTGCCCGGATTATAAAAACCCTCTCAGAAAAATCCGTCCCCATTATATTAATGAGCGATCTCAGCCTTGTTCGCCCAGCTGGCGATAACATCGTACATTTGCGCTGTCATTCACACGGAACCTCGATCTTCGATTCTCATGTCACCGCCTTTAGCCTGGTGAATTTTCTTTGTAGTCAGGTGGGCATTCGCGACAGAAAAAGTGCGGACGGCTACATCAGCCGGATCGAAAAACTTCACGAGGCTTTGGACGACATAACTTCCACTTGATTGTGCTTTTCGCGCCAACTTAATGAGGTTTCAATTTAGTATTTCGGCGGCTAGGGAGCCGCCGCCGGCGATTGCCAGACTAAGATTTGATGCGGGTGCTCACACTGCCGCATTCGGCATGCTGCGATGGTAGGAGCCACGGCAGTCGACTGGCTGAGAATCCTCCACTCGTATTTCATCATCCCGTGCTGCTTGATCGTAACCGACCGATTGTTACCACGCAGATTTCGCCTTAACATGTGCGATGTTGAGCACATCATCGACGGAGGCTTCGAGGAAGTCGTTCCATTCCCCGGTTGAACGGCGGGCATGGACGCGGGGCTGATGGATGATCGGCGGCGGATTTTGGCTGTGGTGGCCGAGATCGTCAGGATTATGAAGGAGACAGGGTGAACCCTTCATGCAGATGGATTATGATATCGCCATTCTTGAGTCCTGCCGCCATAGCCATACGCATCCGCCCGGACGTCTTGTACGTAGATGTAGCTCTCCTCGTGTAACTCGCCGAGTAGCCGCGAGAATCCATCGAATGCCTCTTGAACGTAGCGAGCCTTCTCGGCCTTCGTGTTCGTTTCATCAGTGATCTTTATGTCGAAATAGACGCTCGACTTTCCCTGCTCTGCGAGACTTTTGCCAGCGGCATACCAGTCACGCGGGTCAACGTAGTCGATAGCGATGGCCGTGACCGCTGGGTTTTTGCCGAGAATGTTTGACGTGAGATCCGTAAGGAGCTTCACGATCTCGCTGGTCAGCTGATCTGAACGGGCGGCACCGATTTTTACGTTAATGATGGGCATTTCTGCTCTCCTATAGTTAGCTATGCAATTATTTTGCCGAAAAATCAGCCGACATCGGCCGAAATTGTTTTCACCTGTTCCACGAACGACGTGAATTCGGAATTGCCGAGTTTTGCCTTCAAACTCCTGGTGATCTCACCGCTTGCTGCGTTCAGTCCGACCTTGATTTCTTGCGCCTTTTCTGTCGGACGAATCTCGCATTCACGGCCATCCCGTTTAGTCGGATGTCGCTCGACAAGTTCTCGTGACTCAAGCCCGTCGATCGCACGCGTTGCGGTTGCCCGAGCGATTTTCAGTTCGGCCGCCAGTTCGCTTGGCAGCATCCCGGGTTTGGCCAGAATGGCGCGCAACATGAAACCCTGAGGCGGCGTCAGATCGAATGGCTTGAAGGCCTTCGTCCAAATCCGCTCAAGCTGTCGACCCAGCGCTTGCGTGTTGAAGTAGATGCACTCATCAAACATGAATGCGTTCTATCGGGTTGTAGTTGCATATGCAATCACGTTTTGACGACACCGGCCACGGCCCGCCGACCGATGCGGTGGTGAAGATAAGAGCAATTGTCGTTTGGATCATGCGGGGAACCTGTCTGTCATTTCCTTCTCGCCTACTTTGAATTGGCACGATCCTTCTGAATGGCCTTTTCGAACCAACCCGGAAGATCGTTGACTTGTGTGTCGTAGATGTTTTCGGGAACATTCTGCCAGAACGAAACGATGGCGTCAGAGAACGCCTGCATCTGATCGTCGCTTACCTTTAGATGCGTGTGGTCACGATATTCCATGTTTGAGAGAGCCCGCCCTGAACCCTCGAACGGATCGGGCAGATATTCCGGATATCGGCTCTTCAGATCATCGAGGGAATCGCCTTTGCCGTGTTTGTAGACATTGACCACACGGCGGCATGCATCGAGTTTGCTGAAATAATCCGTGGTACGGACAGGCCAGTCCAAGCATGCTAATAACTCGGCGATCTGGTCGAAGTTGACTGACCACATTTTCGCGGCGGCAATATCACCACCATGCCAGTGCCTAATCTCGCGAGCCAGCCAACCACGTAACTGCTTGTCCCACTCATGGAACATCCCGGCGACAACGCTCAAGCGAGTGTTCTCGCGCATATCACTCAGGAGACCGTAGAACTCGATCCGGACGTCGTTTGCCGCCTCGTAGAAGCTACCCTCGTCATGTCGGTCTGGATCAAAGTACCGACCACTTTCCTCTAACCACTCCTGGGCGGCCTGGTCGGCATCTGCTTCATTGTTGTCAAACTGCGTAAGCAAACGCTTCCGTGCTTGCTCGACATAGAACAAATGCCCTCTGATCAAGGATTGCCGAAAGTCCCCCCACATCTGGAACAAGGCATACGTCATGCGTTACCACCTTCCCCACGCTTTCAACCCTGAGGCCGTGATCCCGGAGACTTCTTCGGTGAGGATCGGTTGCTGGTGGTGGGCTTGATGCGAATCCGCATGCTACCGCCTTCGGGATGCTCCATGTCGAAAGCATTCGTTTTCCGCACCAGATCGCTCAATTTGCGGAAACCGAACGTCCGAGGATCGAAATCGGAAGCCAGGTTGGCAAGCTGCTTACCGACGACGCCCAGTGAGACCCAGCCGTCCTCACTCTCCATCTGAGCAATCACCTTCTTGATAGTCGGCGTCGCGGCACTTGGCGATTTCAGAGCCTTGCTTACCGGGACGGAATCCTGGTTGGCGGGTTGCTCGGCCACCGACAGGTTCTCGGTATAAATGAAACGGCGACACGCTTGGCGGAAACTCTCTGGTGTTTTCTGCTCCCCGAAACCGAAGACATCGACGCCCTGCTCGCGAATGCGCGCGGCAAGGCGCGTGAAGTCGCTGTCTGATGATACGAGGCAGAAACCGTCAAATCGCCCGCTGTGCAGCAGGTCCATGGCGTCGATCACCAGCGTGATGTCTGAGGCGTTCTTGCCTGTCGCGTAAGCGAACTGCTGTTGCGGGATGATGGCGTGCTTTGAAAGAATATCGGCCCAGCCCTTGGAGCGGGTGCTCGAGAAGTCGCCGTATATGCGACGGACGCTGGCTTCACCGATTTTGGCGATTTCCTCGAACAGGCCGTCGGCAATCTTCGACGAGGCGTTGTCGGCATCGATCAGGACGGCGAGGCGTGGGGAGCGGGTTTCTGACGGCATCTGTGGTCTCCAACAAAAGATACAGTCCGTGGCCTCGCGCTGTGTCAACGCTTCAGCTCATGGGTCTCAGGCTCCGATAGATTTAAGGTATTCCATTTCAGAAAGAACCTCGCGTACCGTGTTCACGAATGCACGGATATTAATATCCTCTCCGTCTTTCGGGAAATTCGCGAATATCGGTGTATCTCCGATCGGAGGCGCGGTCGTCAAAACACGGACGCATCCCTCCCGCACATCTTTGTCCGCCATCTTGTTCGGAAATATCCCTATTCCGACTCCGGTCGTTACGAGGTGACCGAGCATGCCCACGCTGTTACAGAAGTCGAGGTGTCGAGGCGTCAGACCAGCGCTGCCGAACCAACTGAGTATCTGTTTGTAGTTGATGCTTCCGATGGGGTTGGAAATGATAGGGTGGTCGACGATGTCATGAGGCGTGACAACAGGCGGCAAGTTCCAGGATTCAGCTGCTATCCACGAAGCCTCCTGCGCTCCGAGAGGTACAAGAGTAAAGCCTTCGCGCTCGACTGGCTCGACCATGAAAGCAAGATCCAATTTGCGGCCAAGGAGATCAGGCTCGATGAAGGCCGTCGTGGATACCGAGACTTCCAGATGGAGATCAGGATAGAGTTCATGGACTCTTTTCAAGACTGGTGACAGGCAGATCAACGCAAAGCCTTCAGCGAAGCCGACCCGGATAGTCCCTCGAACGTCTGATTCTGTTTTCCTGCCGTTTATCCGCTCTACACTCTCCAGGACGTCGCGGGCATCCTGCAGAATCGAATGCCCGTTCAATGAAAGGGAAATACCCCGACCTACCCTGTCGAAAAGGCGTGAGCCTATCTGAGCCTCTATAGCCTTCAACCTCAGAGAAATTGATGGCTGCGACATGTTCAGTCGCCGTGCCGCTTTCTCAACCGACCCCAATGTGGCTGTCCAGTAGAAAGCTTCGAGCTGGGCGATGGTGACTCGACTCATTTGGAAACTCAATCAATTGTCGGCGTGTTTCTCATTTGTCGACACAAACTTAAATGGCTATTCCATTAGCTGCAAGGCAAGTTTGGAGGGATTGGGTGTCGGGAAATGGGGAGCGGGTTATCAAGATTGAGGGTTTTGAGCTTAACTGCTCAATGCCGACGGTTGCAGGCAATGCTCTCAGAGTCTTCCGCGAACGCACAGCTCTTCTGGTCAAAATAACGACCTCCTCCGGTCATCATGGCTGGGGGGAAACCTGGGCCTATCCGGGGCCAGCCAGCAGCATGCTGAAAACGGTGATGGGGCCAATGATCCTCGGTGCCGATATCTCCAATCCTCGGGCGGCACAGGCAAAATTGCTGCGGGCCGCGGTCCCTGATCGTCGTGGTCAGGCTCATATGGCGGCCAGCGCTATCGATATCGCCATGTGGGACGCTCTCGGACAAGTAACCGGAAAGCCAATATACGAGCTATTGGGTGGCGCATTGCGCGACCGAGTGATGACCTATGCAAGTGGCCCTCTTCTGCCTGAAGGGGCCGATCGCTATGCAGGGTTCGAGGAAGAGGTCGCACGCTATGCGAAAGAAGGATTTCAAGCGGTAAAGATCAGAATAGGTATCTCTTCGGCCTCTGATTTACGTGCGATCAAGCAGGCACGAAGCCTCCTTGGTGAGGCTGCTCTGCTAATGGTGGATTTGAACGAGTCTTCCACCGTCAAGGATGCAGTTTCGCTTGCTCACCTAGCCGCGGCTGAGAATCTCGCTTGGATAGAAGAGCCAGTGCCTCACGATAACCTCCCTGCCTATCGACGGCTCGCAAAACTGCTGCCTGTCCCTTTGGCTGGTGGGGAGTCTTTTTGCGGCGTGCAGGCTTTCAGAGATGTGATCCGTGACGGGGCGCTCGATATTATCCAGCCGGATCTTGCATTATGTGGCGGCATAACTGAGGGCATGCGCATCACGGGCCTGGCTGACGCCTTTGATGTTCCGGTCTCACCGCATGTGTGGGGAACGAGCGTGAACTTCCTCGCCTCGCTCCAGTTCGCCGCGGTGCTAACGCCTGCGCGCGGACGGGTGCCCCACCCGCTGTTCGAGTATGACATGAGTTTCAATCCGCTACGAGACCGAGTCTACGACCCCAAACCAGATTCGGAGGGTAAACTTTCAATCCCGAACGGTCCTGGACTGGGCGTAAAAATAGAGATCGACCGACTGGCCGACTTCGTAACGGATCATTGGGTTCTGGAGCACTGACGTTTGTGAAAATTGAAGACGGAGGAGAATGAAAATGACAATGAGAAAGTTATTGATTGCGACCTGCGTAATCATGGCAGGCATTACCGGATATGCCTCTGCCGAGCCTGAAAGGACACTCAATCTCGGCTTCGTGGGAGGCACGCAAGCGCCTGAGGCAATCGGCATGAAGCAGTTCGCCGACGAAATAAAGGAAAAGACAAACGGACGTATCGAAATACGCATTCAGGGCGGCGGCGCTCTTGGCGGTGATCGGGAGGTCATCGAGGGAGTTCAGCTTGGTACGGTGGATATGACGGTGGTCAGCACGTCGATCCTCGTCAATTTCGATCCTGATTTTGCAATTTTCGACATACCTTTCCTCTTTCGCGATTTCGACCATGCCGAAGCAGTTCTGAACGGGCCAATCGGAAAGGAGCTCTTGGACGGGCTCCCGGAAAAGGGGTTCGTTGGGCTGGCATTTGGCGGCATGGGATTTCGTGAACTGACGAACAGCGTCCGACCAGTGAAAACTCCCGAAGACGTCAAAGGTCTAAAGATCCGAACGCAGCAGAACGAAATGCATATTGCCGTTTGGCGTGAGCTAGGCGCATTGCCGACACCGATGGCGATTCCTGAAGTCTACACGGCGCTTCAACAGGGTGTCGTTGACGGTCAGGAAAATCCAGTGGGCGCGATCATCAACAATCGTTTCGGTGAAGTGCAGAAGTATCTTAGCCTCACCGATCACGCCTTCACGCCCTTGGTGTTGCTGACTTCACCGTCGATATATTCTTCATTGAGCGACGACGACAAGCAGGTGTTCGTCACTGCCGCAAAAAACGCGATGGTACGCAACCGCAAGGAAGTTGAAAAGGTCCTGACGACAGGGCTGGAAACCTTGAAATCCCAAGGCATGACTGTCGTTACCGACGTAGACAAGGCAGCGTTTCGCAAGAAGCTGGACGGCATCTATGCAGAGTTTGCCAAGCGCTTCGGTGAAGAGCGTTTGAAGGCAATCGAAGAGACACACTGATGAGCATCGCAACGACTTGTCGGTTTGCTTTTCTTGGCGTCGAAAGGCAAATCACTCGCGTTGCCGTCATACTGGGAACAGCGGGAATGGGGCTGGCCTGCCTGGCAGGGTTCTACCAGGTTATCACACGCTTCGTGCTTCATTCGCCGTCGTCTTGGTCCGAACCGCTCATTCAGACATCGCTGATCTGGATGACATATATAGCGCTTGCCGGAGCGATGCGTACCGGCACGCTTATATCCGTGGACCTGCTTCTGAGTATCAGCACCGGTCCACTACGCAAACTGGTTCGCGCTGTGATCTTTGTGGCGGTGCTTTCTCTTTTGTTCGTTCTCCTCTGGTTTGGTTGCCAACTCGTTTGGCGTGTTCGGTTCCAGACCATCGCTGGATTGGGTATTTCTGCGTCATGGGCTTACGCCGCGCTGCCAGCAGGATCATTGCTGTCGGTTCTGGCACTCACAGCCCATGCCCTTGACCCCGATGTTTCAGATGATCGTCACCGAATCGAGAATGCTGGTTAGGATAGACCATGTTACTGACGATGATTGCGGTGATGATCGTACTCATGGGATTGTCCATTCCAGTGGCCGTGGCCATTGGGCTGGCCGGAATTATGGGGACGATCGGTTTCTCCAACCTCCCTCTAATTGTCGTCCCGCAGCAGGCCTTTATCGCCCTGGATAAGTTTCCTCTTGCTGCCATCCCGTTCTTCATTGTGGCGGGCAACATCATGGCAGCCGGCGGGATTTCAAAGAGGCTTGTCGATCTGGTCGAAAGCATTATTGGAGACGTGCGCGGTGGACTTCCTCTCACGTGTATTCTGGTCTGCATGATCTTTGCGGCGGTGTCCGGCTCAAGCGTAGCAACTACCTATGCAATCGGTGCCATTTTGATACCTGCGATGGTACGGCAGAATTATCCGACTGGTTTCGCTGCCTCCCTACAAGCCACGTCGGCCGAACTCGGGGTCATCATCCCTCCGTCCATCCCGATGATCATATACGGCGTGTCAGCAGGCGCTCCCGTGGGTGATCTATTTGTCGCTGGTTTGGGGCCGGGCCTGCTCATCGCCCTCGCCCTCGGTACGTTTGTAATCGTCTGGTCACGGTTCAAACATAAGCCATTACCGACAACAGCACCAAGGAAGGCGTTCCTGCCAAGTTTTCAGAGAGCTTTCCTGGCGTTGATGATGCCGGTGATTATCCTGGGAGGTATTTATGGCGGCATCTTCACGCCGACTGAAGCTGCAGTTGTCGCCGTATTCTACGCTCTCGTCGTAAGCATGCTGGTTTACCGCGAGATGACACTCCGCGATCTAGCCGATGTGATGCGCCGTTCAACCCTGTCGTCTGCAATCATCCTGTTTATTATCTCGATGGCAGGCCTGTTTTCGTTCGTTCTCACACGGGCGGGTATTCCGGCTGCGATTGGCGAATGGATTGTCGCCAGTTTCAATAGTGGGTTCACTTTCCTGCTGGCAGTGAATGTGTTGCTCTTCTTCATTGGCATGTTCGTGGAGACATCGGCGTCAATCGTAGTGATTGCACCTATTCTTGCCCCTGTCGCCTTGCGGTACGGCATTGACCCTATCCATTTCGGTATGATCATGATTACCAATCTTGCGCTGGGAATGATCACCCCTCCGTTCGGCGTCAATTTGTTCGCAGCCTGCGACGTGGCCAAAATTTCCTTGCACCGGATGATCCCCTACCTGGTCCCGCTGGTTGGGGTCATTCTGCTATGCTTGGCTCTCATCACTTACGTGCCGATCATAAGCTTGGGATCCCTCTATCTTCTCGGTATGCGGTGAGAAACGGCTACCTATGAAAACGGAAACCAACGATAGCAAACCTACGGTCCTGATCGTCGGCTCACTTCATCCTGGAGTGCGGAGCGGATTAGCAGACCATTTCTATGTCGTAGAAGTGGATAAGAACGCATCAACGATGCCGACTTCCGAGCGATTGGCGAACATCCGCGCCATTGCTTGCGCGGGCTTCGTCAACTCGGATCTCATGGATACGTTGCCGAATCTAGAGATCATCGCGAGTTTCGGCGTCGGGTATGATGGTATCGATGTTCATAGAGCCGCGGAACAGGGCATCGTCGTGACTTACACCCCAGGCGTATTGGACGACGATGTCGCCGATGCCACCATCTGGCTTCTGCTCAACGCAGTGCGGGGCTTGTCAAAGGCGGAAGCCTGGCTTCGCCAAGGTGAATGGAAACCCGGGAGCCAGTACCCTCTCTCGGCATTTTCGCTCAAAGGGCGATCAGTTGGCATTTTCGGTCTTGGCCGTATTGGGCGGTCCATAGCACGGCGAGTAGAGGGATTCGGGCTGCCCGTCTCGTATCACAATCGAAGGCCGCTGGACGACGTCGGTTACCACTATCACCCGTCTCTTCTGGCGCTCGCGCAAGCAGTTGACACCTTGATCGCGGTCGCTCCAGGAAGTAAGTCGACAGACATGGCTGTGAATAGAGAGGTGCTTGCGGCCCTTGGTCCTCAAGGCGTTTTCATCAACGTTGGCCGTGGATCAACCGTGGACGAACACGCCCTTATAGACTGTCTACGCAAGGGCACGATCGCTGCAGCAGGCCTCGACGTGTTTGCAAGTGAACCCGACATCTCGACGGATCTTCTGGCCTTGGATAACGTGACCGTCCTGCCTCATGTGGCAGCCGCGACAGTCGCTGGACGCGCCGATGTAGCAAAGCTCGTGGTAGACAATATCGTCGAATGGTTTGCGCACGGGCGGGTGCTCACGCCAGTAGTTGCCGATTTGTCAAAATGACTCTGTCCTTAATTCCCGCCGTGAACGCGTACTTATAAATCTATCTGGAGATGATCCGGGCAACGTATCCGGCCATTCCTCGCCGTTTGATCTCCGCCTTGTCGCAATGATCGCAGCAAGCCCGAAAATGCCTGATTTTCGCCTTGGTACCGAACGCCCAATCCAGAATCCTGACGGAGAGGCTGGGCCGCCTCGTCGTTTTGGGCCCCTGAAAATATTCGGAGATCGCCGCCCGCATGCAGGACCGGGCCTTCATCAGTTCAGCGACCTGATCGATCTGATGGTAACGCTGCTCCAGCATCTGCTCCCGGTCGAACGTGGGAACCTTTGCCGATTCAACCGTCTTCTCGGCCATGAAACGCAGTCTCGATATGTCGCGACCGATACTCGAGCCGTTGTGGAACATTACCGCCACCGAGGGCTTGCCATCTCTGCCTGCGCGGCCGAATTCCTGTAACTGATCCTCAACCGATGCTGACTGTTGCCAATGGATGACCAAGCGAACATTTGGGACATCGAGGCCCATGCCAAACGCATTCGTGCAAATGATCTGGCCGACGGGCGGCTTGCTTTGGCCCAGGAAGCGTTTGACGAGTTCCTGTCGCTCCCACGCGTTGCCCAATCTGGAATGGTAGAAGGGCACATCCAGCCCGAGATTCCGAAGAGTGGCTTGCAGTTCCTCGCCGACCTTCGTGGACGGCACAAACACCATGGCCTTCTGTCCTTGGAGTTGCGGCAGCCGAAGAAGAGAGGCGATTTCCTCCGCTCGCTTTTCGGTCGCGCACCGCCACCGGAGCAACGCGATATTTGGTCTGTCGACGTCTCTAACGAAGACTTCGGCATCCTCGATTCCCAGCGACTTGAGGATGCGCTGCTGCATCTCGCGCCCCGCTGTGGCGGTGAATGCTAATACGGGTGGTGAACCCAATTTCTCACGGACTTCTTTCAGGCGGCCGTATTCCCTCCGGAAGTCTCGGCCCCACTGATCGACGCAATGGGCTTCGTCGACGACGATGAATGATGGCTTCGTCTGTTTCAGGCGAGCGCGTTCATCCTCGCTCCGGACGAAGAAGCGCTCGGGAGCCAGATACAGCAATTTGATCGCGCCTCGACCCAGCAACGAAAACCGGGTTTGCTTCTCGTCAGTGCTCAAATCACTGTTTACGAAGGTGGCCGGGATTTTCTTCGTCAGGAGATCGGAGACCTGTTCCGACATTAGCGTTTTCAGAGGGCTTACGACCATGGTCAGGCCGCGTCGGAGTACGGCAGGCAGTTGGAAGCAGAGCGTCTTGCCGGATCCGGTTGGACTGACGACCAGAATCGATTTTCCGGACAACGCAGTCAGAACGATCGGCAACTGACCCTGCCGGAAGCGATCCAGCCCAAATAAACGGAGAGCCGGGCCGAAATTCCCGACGCCTTCGGAAACCTGGCCGTCTGTATCCAACCACCGCGCCAACCGAACTGCCCATTTTTCGATTACTCGCCTTGCAAGACCGCCGGCGAGATTCGGGTGATGGGCGGCATGGCAGCCGTCGCAAAGGGTGACCAGATTCGACAGTTCGTCGGTTCCACCCATCGATCTGGGCAACAGATGATGGATATCGGCTTCCGACGATTTTACCGGGGTCGAGCACGAGACGCAGCGGTAATTGTCGCGCTTGAGAACCTGAAGGCGTATCTCCCGCCACGGATCGGTGGCAATTGGTTGATCCATTTTCTGCTTTTGTCCAAGTCCCCGAAGAATTCGAACAGTGACAGAAAGCGGTTATGAAAACCTGACTATCTCGTTGATCAGTCCATCCAATTTGATAAAGACTTCATTGGGGACGGGCTTGATCATGTTTCGATTTATTCGGATTGGACGACGCACAATCGGCGGGGCCATGCTGGTCGCTTCGTTCATCGCCTTCTTTTCTTCCAACCAGTTTGCCACTCTGAAACTGGCTTTCAGCTTCTACGATCCATTCTCGATTTCGCAATATCGGCTGAGCAGGCTCTCCGACGAGGAATACAAGGCCGCAATCGAGCAATCCGTTGAAGAAGGTGATATTTCGGACGCCCAATCTCTGGTTGCCATTGCCCAGGAAAACGGGCGCGAGTTGCCATTGGAATTGGTGGAACGCACAAAGGAAAACCCTTTTGAGTTCGGGCTACGAAACACATTGGATTTCGTAAATGGGGCGGCGACCGGTGAGGTGACGAGCACGGCCTCCGTAGGCGGTGTCCTGGCTGCCGATTATGTCGGCGTTGGTGATGTTCGCGACGTCGTGATCCAAGGGAACAGCCTAGTCAGGGGAGACGACTACGACGGGCTTACCCTTGGTCTGGCGTTAGCAGGACTGGCCACGGTTGTCCCTGGTTCGGGAGCAGTCGATGCCGGATTTTCCCTGCTGAAGACTGCCAACAAGGCCGGGAGGCTATCGAAGAAACTGGTCACTCGCTTGAAGGTGACGGCGACCAAGCTTGTTGATATCGATGGCTTGAAACGGGGCCTGTCGAGGGTTTCGTTGCCTCAATTCAGAAGGCCATCTCTCTCCGCTATCCGTGCGGCATTCGGTAACATCAACTGGCGCAGTGTCTCTAAAGGCGATTTCTCGGAGTTGAAGAAGCCGATCTCCGAGATGATGCCGGTCGATATAACGGCGGCGAAAAAGGCATTCAGCGGAGCAATCCGAAACGATGCCGTGGACGAGATTGGCGTACTCGCGAGTTCCATGACAGGTATCGTGTCGGCCGGAGGGGTGACAGCAGCCTTTGGAGCCATGAAATATGCCGACGACGCTAAGGAACTCTCCCGGTTTCGAAAATTGGCAACACGAATGGGTGGCAAGACGTCGGCCGTAATCAAGGTTCTGGGCAAGAGCGCTATCAAACTCGGCAAACTGGTTTACCTGGTGATTTCCATTCTGATTGGCGTGCTGGGGTGGGTCCTCGGTGCGCTGTGGTTTTTATATTCTTTGATCCGCACTCCGTATCGTATGGTCAAGCGGGTGAGGGGAGCTACGTGATGTTTGCTGGAAGGCGGTCGAAGCTGGCGCTCGTTGCGGCTGGAGTTGGAGGAGCGGCAGTTGCCGGATTCGGCCTCTCCTTCGGCAGGGACATTTACAAAAAGTCGAAGAAGAATCTCGAAATCATTCTTTTGCTGCTGGCCGTCATCTTCTGTCCGTTCATCGGCGGTCGAGGTTTGGTCAGGGGGCATGACCGAGGCGTGTTAGGAACAATCTTTCTGACGATTATCGGAAGTATTAGTCTGATTGCCGTTGGCTTTTGCACAGCGACGTTCCTGGCTTTTGAGATCGTCGTCATGGGTAAGATCAACCCCGAAAATCCGTTACCGCTTGCCCTGCTTGGCGGTTTCGCAGCTACCGCAGTGATGGCTGGCATCGGTCTTGTGGTTGGATTTATCCAGCGGCCCAAACGATTGAAAGCGATTGCTGTCGGGAAGGCCAACGAGAAATTTCTGACCGACCAAGGCTTCAGGGAAACTGAGGGGAAGGATATCACCCATTATGACCCCGACGGTCTGGCTCTGCGCTTTCTGGAAGCCCACGCTGGCCGTCTGGTTTTCATGGTTGTGGGTCGCCGAGGGAAGCGGGCTTTCATCAATCTTGATCCGGATGGCCGGATGATTGGGTATTCCGGTGTACAGTGAGCGGAACTCTCCCGAATTGAGAGTTGCCCGATACTGGGTGGCGCTTTTTGCCTTGCTGGGTCTGCTGATTCCTCCGGCCTCGGCACAGAGTCTTGGCGAACGCATAAGAGCCAATCCAAGTTGCCATCAATTCAATGACGGATGCAGTATCTGCGCCGTTACGGCCGACGGTGTTAAATGCTCAACGCCCGGTATCGCCTGCATTCGCACTTCATGGCGATGCGTCGACACAGGCGGTACCGAACAAGCAGTGCCTGATTCTGATAAAAGTAAAAACCAAACCACCCCGGACTAACAGGGGTCGCAGTGAGGTTGCAGGCGTCAGACTGACGAAAGATAAATTTCATGCGTGCCAACCACGCGCCCCTGCACTGTGTCACCCTCGCGGAAGTTCTCCTGAAACCAATGGGCGATCTGCTGATTGTTGCCGACGACCCGAACGGCACCGGTCCTGTTGGCCGTCCGGTTGATCTTCGAGATGACCATCGGGCTACCGTCGCTGAATCGAATCCGGATCGGATCTCCATCCTTGCCGAGATGACGGCTGGCCTCGACGCCGGGATTCAGGAAACCCTTGTTGTAGTAGGTCGGGCCGAGCACGATGGTGAAAGTCGCCATGGCCGGGCCAGATGCCGATGACACCTCCGGAAGGATATCGGCCGACGCTGGGACACCAGCCTGCACGGGTTCGGTTTCTTCGGCCTCTTCACGTTCTGCCTCCTCGGAAATCGGCTTGCCTCTCTCGCGGCCGTTCCATGGCGGATCAAATTGACGGATCAGGCTGTCTTCGAGGCCCGCGGCCAGATTAATCTCGAAATCGGCGTATCGGAGGTGCGAGATCGGCGTGAAAACGAAAATGCGGATTTCGGTTCCCTGGGCGATGGCGGCCTTGATGTTGCGATGGCAGCGCTGGTTCGTAGCCTGCCGCTTTCCCGGGCGGCAGTAGCCCAAATACCGTTTCCGGATCGAGCGGGCGGTCTTCCCGATGTAGAGAACATCGTCGCCCTTCACGAAGGCATAGAGGGCGTTCGCGGCGTCCAGCAGGACTTCGTTCGCCGCGGCGTCATAGCCGTCAAGCTGGTAGGCGATGAAATCTCCGGACGGCTGCCAACGGCCAACGTCGACGAAGCCAATGTTGAGCAGCACCTCTGCGGTCAATTCCGGATTCGCCATCTGCTGTTGCCCCTGTTCCGAGGACATGTCTGCGCACGGGCGTCCGCCATGTCAACAATGTCCTGTCTCGGGAAATCAGGCTTTGTAGGCGACCCAGCCTCTGAAGGTGAACCCTGCGTAGAACAGGGCTACGTCAACGAACCCGGCATCTTTCAACAAGGATTCGTCCTTCTCGGGGGATAACGTTGGCAGGCGTTCACTGATAGCAGCACTAGCGCTCCTGGCTTGTGATGCTGGTATTCCTGACGCTTCGGCGAATGCGGCATAGCGTGCCAGCCACTGTGACTTCTCGCCGTCCTCTTGAGGAAAACTGTGGTGGGCGACAACGAAGGGTGCGCCTGGCTTCAGCCGCCGATGCACTTCCGTCAACGTGCGTCGCCGCTCTTCTTCGGGAATGAAGTGAAGGGTTAGAATGCACGTCGCGGCATCGAACGGCCCCGCGGGCGCGGTATCGATGTAGCCTTGGTGGAGATCGACACGGGATGCCAGCGGACCAAGCGTGCGCTCGGCCAACTTCAGCATCTCCTTTGACGGATCGGCACCACAGAAACGCCATCCAGGCTGTGCGTCGGCGAATGCTTTCAATTCCAGACCGCCACCAGCACCGAGCACGAGAACATTAGCATCGTCTCCGGCTCGTTCAGCCAGAAGCAGCCTGGTCATCTTTTGAAGGTCGAGGAAACCCGGAACCTGTCGAACCGGTCCATCCGCATATCGAGCGACGGCATCAGGATCAGAGAGGGGTGACAACGACATTGCGCGGCCGACCCCTACAGATTTGCCTGACAGAGTTTCTCGAGAAGGCCGCTGCAGATATAAGCGGGCGGACTGTCGGCAAGGGTGTCCTGGTCGGCATCGAAGAGTTCAAGAATGTCAGATTTCGACACGCCGTCCGCCTTCATGACGGGATCGTTCAGGAGTTCGATGAGAGTGGGTTCGCGAAAGCGAAGCTGCATGCGGAATCCTTCAAAAATGGATGGGGACAGGGAAAAAGCGAATGACGACGAAATCACGTCGCCAACTTCTATGTAGGTATCCGGAGCCGGAATTTCATCGGCCGCCATGTCAACAATGTCCGGCCTGCTGACAGATTACGTCAGGTAGACTCGGTTGATATGGACTCGTCACAAACCGGGAATATGATGTGGTCCGAGGAGGTGGCGGCCATGATCCCGAAGAACAGACTTTCCCTGGAAGTCAGACAGGCAATTCTGAGCCATCTCCGCGGACGCCTGGACGCCAAGGCCATCTCTGTCGCCTCGGTCAAGAAATCCGTCCACCAAGCCGTGCCCGGTTGCACCATGACGGATGCCGATCTCACGAACACGATTGCGGAGACAGCCATCGAGGCAGGCTTCGGCGTGAATTTCGACGGCAACACGCACTAACGGGCTCCATGTCAACAATGCACACCACGCACGGATTCAAGCGGGCGGGTTCGGGCGACTGATTTAAACAGCAGGCATCCATCACGCCCGAAAGAAACCGCCCCTGGATTCAGAAACGAATTCGCAATGACCGGTGTCGGCCTGGCGAGGGATGCCCAAGGTATCGGCCGATATCGGGAATGAGGCAAGGCATCGGGAGGCGAGGTCGATGTCGGGAAGATGAAAGGCAACGAACAGATTTGAGATTTCCTGGTCAGGGTAGGGTTTCATGTTTCGGGAAGATGCCAACTGATGGGGTTCGGTGTCGTATGGCGGTGGGTTTCCTCGAAGGATGGGGATGACGTCGATAAAGGAATGATGTCGTGTTCATAAATGATGGGTTCCATTGTTCGATGATGACGACATGGAAGTTATCGAAAATGAGAAAATGGATTCATAAATAGAAGTACTTCGTCTTCGATATATAGGGATGGTTATCGTGGATAACCGGAGAAGACACAGGATGCACCTGCGATGAGCATCTGTGTCCCCTGCGGGGGGCTTGGAATCCAGCATTTCATGCGGTTTCCTGCAATTATTTGCGGTTGACCCCTTGCAAATTGCTCCGCCGACACAAACCATGTCTGTAGTCGGGCATATTCCGTATTCTACTTGCCTGTATTTGAAACCGTTTGTTGGTGCACGTGTTCCATTGCGAAATGGACCCGCTGCAGATTGGAGGCTGCATGACGAAGAAGAAGGAAACCGGAGTGTCGTTCTCGGTGAAGCTGAAATCGGCTGCCGCAAAAGCCGAGGTGTCGTCTCTCTTGAAGGTTTACGCCGATGCGAAAGGGATGACGCAGGGCGAGGCTCTTGTACATGTCATCGGCACCGTCAGAAGCTTCGGCGAACTCCCCGAGATCACGGCGGCGGGAATGAAGGAATTCACCGCAGCCGTTGAAGGTGCCCTCCAGCAGTTGAATGCGCAGACTTTGGCGATGCGCGAGGAAATCGGGGTCATCTCCCATGTGCTCCAGATCGCATCCGTGGATGTAAGCGCCGAACCGGAATTCGGGAGCGACAATGACGACTACGAGGAAACTGGGACGCAGCCTGAAATGGACGTCCGTCAACATGCACGGATAAAGGGACCACGCTGATTTTGAATCCGCTCTTCGGTCTACATGTATGAATAAGAGCGGGGACGAATAAACATAGATACTGACGTAACAAAGGGCAGGGGAGGCGACAATGGATAGAATATGGACATCGAGCGGTAACGGTAGCCAGACTGCCGATGGCGATTACGCCATCGTTCTTCGGGCGTCGCCTGCAATCAATCATGAATACGTCTGCCAAGAGAATTCGTCACCCGATCTTGCCGCCTTGCTCATCGACACGTTCGCAGAAGCCGTTTCCGATTTCGTCCGCAAACTGGAGAAAGTGGGCATTTATCTGGAGCCGTCCGGTTACGATCTGTCGGCCGACATGATGATGATTTCGAAGGTCAACGAGTTCGGCATCGATCTCAAGGCCGCTGTTGGCCGTGTCATCGTCGGCTCCGACGGTCTCTCAATGCTAATGACCGGAAATCATGAATCCGTCGGTCGGATGGTCGCCAAGAAGCGATCGATGGAGCTCAGCTTCGGCCGGATCATGACGGATCACTTTTTCCGTTTCGCAGTCGAGGAATCGATGCCATGAGCCGTATCCGCGATCATCACCGTGTCTTTGTGGACTGCCGCGAGGGGTGGCGGGTTCTTCTGACGGCTGGCCGTGTGGATACGCAACGGTTCCGCGACGCGCAGCGCGATGATCGCATCGACGCGGAGATGATGCTCGTTGCCTTCAATGATGCCGTCATCGATCTCGAGGATATCGCCGGCGATCTAGGCATCCCGTTCGGGGAAGATGTCAGCGTTTGCGGCTCGGCTTTCGCCGGATCACTCCAGGCGATCAGGCGGCTTTCGGCGGAACCTGCCCTCGAACAGGTTTTCGCGTTGGAGAAAGAATTCGACAGGCTGCTAGGTGAACACTTCGCCTTGGCGGGAAGGGGGCCTCGTGTTTGATTCAGGTGCCATAGACGACATCGCATATCTGTCCGGAAAACAGGAAGAGACCGAGAGGGAATCCAAAGGCGGTGAATCCGGTGGCGTTGGTTCCAAGAAGCGCCCTGGTGGCTCTACTTATCGGGACCAGGACTCCGCAGGTGGCAGGATATATCGGCCGAAGCTGTCTCCTGAGATCGCAAAATTGCAGGATGGCGTTGAAGACGGCAAGCCGCCGAGGGTCGGCCGTGGCCGCCGCTTTGCCGAGGGATTGACGGCAGGGGAGGTGATCTCAGCCAAACACGCGAGGAAACTGTCACAGGGCAAGGACCCTGTGACGGGCGAGAAGATCATCCCGACGGCCTGTGCGTTCCATGAGAAATTCGAGAAGTATCCCGAGCAGATGAAGGGAAAAAAGAAGCCGACGGCTGCCTACGACAATACGATGTCGGGCGTCGAAAAAGATCTGTCAGCAATATGGGCCGATACCGTCATCAATGGTGACAAGAAAGCTAAGGCCATTGAGAATGCCATCATGGCGGCCACAGCGGTGACGAACCAGTACATTTTGGACAACAAGATCGCTAAGGGTCGGCGCGTCACCAAGGACGAAAGCGGCAAGCGTGTCGAGGTTCTGGTGCCTGTCGTCGACTTCATTACGGCGGACTACCTCCACTGCACGAACCGCAATAATGAACCCCAATTGCACACCCATTCGCTAATGTTCAACATGGGTGTCAGGGAAGACGGCACCGTCGGCGCGATCAACAACATCGACATCCATTACATGCGCCCCGTGCTCGACTCCGTCTTCAAGGCCGAGCTGTATCATCAGATTCGCCAGATCGAGGGTTTCGAAAACATCGAGATCATCAAGGGTGACAAGGGCATCCGCATCGGCGGCGTGAAACAGGAACTGGTGGATGGGTTCTCGACCCGTACGCAGGAAATCGACGATTATCTAGAAGCCCGAGGTCTCGATACCCAGTCCCGCCGAAATCGCCAGATTGCTGCCAAGGCTTCACGGAAGTCAAAGGATGACGCGCCTTCGGTGTCGGAACTGGTCGATCACTGGAAACGTGTCATCGACACCCACACCGACGGGCAGGGCATCATCGCCGGGCTCACGGAACGGAAGTTAAGCAAGGAGTCACACGACGAGAAGATGCTGCGCCTTGGCGACGAGACCGTGCAGCGCCTGAAGCTGAACCTGCAGACCCTTGTTGACGAGCGGGACGTTTTGGCTGCCGCTTATCGGGCATCCATCGGTGAACTGGCTCCAGCCCAGGTGCCGGAACTCATTCATTTGGTGAAGTCGGCTTTCTTGGTCGCCGCGGAATACGATGACGATGACCGGCGGCGCTGGGGTATCCGTGATCTGGTAGATCGCGAGCTCTCGTTCATGCGGATGGTTTCCAGTATGGATGAGGTTCCGCCGATGGGATCGGAAGCCCAGATTGCCGCGATCCTGGACAAGCACAAGCCCGATCCCGAGAAAGGTGTCCGTGGCCTTAATCATGAGCAGGTTGCTGGCATCCAATATCTGCTGCGTTCGACATCGCCGCTGACACTTTTCAACGGTGCCGCGGGGTCGGGTAAGACTTTCACCATGGCCCTGGTGAAAGAGATCGCAGAAGAGTCGGGCTTCGATGTCTACGGCATCGCACCCGCTCACAAAGCGGCAGGCATTTTGCGCGACGAACTTCAGCTGAAGGAAGAGATGTCCACCGCCTGCGCCAAATGGATAGCGCAGCACAAGGCAGGCAAGGTCCACATCGATGCCAAGACCGTCGTCATCATCGACGAGGCAGGCATGATGGGTATCGAAGAGGCCGAATACATCCTTCGAGCAGTGCGCGCTGAGGGTGGCCGTGTTCACATGCTAGGTGACGTTCAGCAGGTGGCACCAGTTGCTGCCGGGTCGCCGATGACATTGGCGATGCGCATTAACGGTGCCCATCGCCTGAATATCATCATGCGTCAGAAAAACGATTCCACGCCTGAAACCAAGCGGCTGACAGCACGTATGCGCGAGGCTTCGGCCCTGTTCGTGAAGGCCGAAGAAGAGGGCATCTATCGGGCAAAGAAGGGAAACCGCGACGATCCCGACGGCAAATCCAAGGGTGTGAAGATTAACCCGCACATTAAGGCGGCGCTCGAAATCTATCGAGACGAGGGCAGGATTTCGTACTGTGATGATGCGCAGAAGACGTATCACGCTGTGGCCGACAAATATAAAGAGTACCTCGCGATCGAGAAGGACCCGAAGGAAATCCTGATCATCACAAATCGGAATTCCTGCATCCATGCGATCAACAAGGAAGCCCGGGCCACGCTGATCGAGCAGGGGTACCTGGGGACTTCGGAGATTGCCTTTCAGGCGTACACCCGAAATAACCGGGAAGACGAGGTTGGCCACAGAATCCGTTTCAGGGCACGGGATAGGGCCATCTTCGGCGGCAAACAGCTTGATCCGGAACAGACTGGGATCCCGTTTCAAATCAATAATTCGGACATGTTCACTGTTGTCGATGTTTACCCGGGCAAGGACGGCGAGGAGCCATCCATGGATGTCGAGTTCGACAAGCAGCCTGGTGTCATCAGACGGGTTAAGCCGTCCCAGTTGGTGAGCCATGATCGATTTTCGGATCGGAAGCCGTTGCCCGTCATCCAGCACGCTTATGCCGTCACCGTGCACGCTTCGCAGGGCGCGACAGTCAATAGGGCAATTGTCGCTGACGTTTATGGCTTGGATTACCGACTTTCCTACGTTGGGATGACCAGGCATCGGCACGAGGTCCACGTATATGCCAACATCGGCCGGATGGAAGACACCATGCTCGCCAAGGCTGGCGTCGTTATCGTAGAGGAGGACGGCAGGCTATCGATCCCGCATAAGGATAAAGACGAACAGATGGTCGCGCCCGAGGACTTCAAGATGGGTCCCGACCAGTGGTTCGGCCGCCTGGTCTACGAAGCCTCGATCACGGACAACAAGAAAAACTTCACGGATCAGGATCTCTACAAGGACCCGGAAGCCTTGGCCGATCTCCTGATAAAGTCGAAGACCGATGACTGGCTGATCGGTCACATCAGGGATTTGCAGGCGAAGACACTTGGCGAGATCGATATGCGCCAGCAACGGATTCTGGACAACGCATCGCGGAAGGGCGCGTCCCTTGCAGCCGACCGGAATACGGTGAAGCCTGTAGAGGGTACGCAAAATCCATTTCGCGATCTGAAGGCACCCTCATTGGTGCCGGACATCGATGCACTCAAGTCAACGGGAGGTAATGACATGGAAACCGAGAGTAACACTGTCCAGAAACGAGTACTGCTCCGGTCGCAGGTCAAGCCGCCCGCTCACCTGCTGGAAGCTGCCAGGAAGCGCGCAGCCGAGATGGCAGCGGCACCTGTCGTTGAGAGTGTTGAGCGCGAGAAGCATGTCGTTGCGCCGAAGGCCGAGCCTCGTATTTCAAACAGGATTTCCGAGGCTGAGTTCCACAGGTTTGTTCGTGAAGACCCGATTTCGGTAATGGAGAAGAACGGCGCGGTCAGATTGGCGACCAGGGATGGTGGAAACCAGTATGAGATGTGCGACGGCGGGGACAAGTCGAGGACATATACAGTCACGAAACTTGGCAGCGGCGTTTGGGCCTACAATCAGTTCAAGTCTCCCGCTAGCGGCGGCACCATTCTCGACTGGATGGTCAACAAGGGCGGGTCGACGTCGAAAATCGAGGCAGCTCACAAACTGCGCGCCCACTACGGTACGGATGGTCTCCGCGATAAGGATTACGCGCCGAGACCTCAGGCTGAGAAGCCAAAATCCACATACGAATCCTATCGGGATACCGTAAGTAGGCAGTTGGCGTCGACCGGCTTCCCAAAGACCGCGGAGATGCCGAAGGCGGAGGACCGCCTGCAGGCAGCAGTCGATCACCTGAAACAGAGAGAGGCGGTCTCGAAGGCCAATCCGGATGACGAGACTTTACGGCCGACGAACATTGAACGGCTCAAGGGTAACACGGCTCAGCGGATGCTGGCCGACATTGCCAAAGGCGACGATCCGGAGGCCAACAAATTCGACAAGCAGCGTGCCGAAGATGTCCGCAAGCTCGTGGACAGGGGTGGCTCCTGCCATGAATACCGTTTCAAATATCAGATGGAGAAGCCTTGGGCCACGGACACCTACGCCAAGGAACGCGGCCTCGAGCGGGAGACGATCCTGTTCTTCGATGGCGACGTGAAGCGCGAATCCTTTAAGGACCAGAAATCCGGAGAGTGGCGGACAGGTCTCACTATCGCTCATCGTGACGTGAATAAATTCGGCACCGTCACCGGGCTGGAGATCAAGCGTCAGGATGCTTACGCCTCGAGCGGTGAACTCATGAAGAAAACCAAGTTCTCCGACGGGGAGGGCAAGGGTCTCGGCATGCTGGGCAACAAGATGAAGGGTGAGAAGGACGGCCCGAAGAGCATGGTCTTTTTGGAATCCGGCGTCGATGCCTTGTCCCACTGGCAGGAAACCAAGCTGCCGCAAGGATTCAAAACGAAACCAGATGCCGAAAAGGCTGATATCGTGAGCAAGATTCCGAAGGACAGGCTCATGCTGTCCGTCGCCGGCACGGTTTCCGGGCATGCGGCTCAGGGCATCGAAATCCTTGCGAAGGCTAATCCGCAGGCAAAATGTATCATCGCCCCGGATAACGATCTCGCTGGACGGTTGATCTGCAAGAACATTTCGGCGGCTATCCTGAGGGGTAACCCGAAAGCCGAGATCGAAATCCAGGCACCCGAGAACATGGTTTTCAAGGATTGGAACGACCAGACGCGCCAGTTGCCGAGATCGCCTGAGGACCTCCAGAAAACGGCCGATGACCTGAAATTGTCCACCGAGTTCATCAAGGACGAGGTGGCCAGATACCAGGAAGCGCATCCGGATCGGGATATGACGGCTTACAGGGATATCGGAAGCAAGGAAGCGGACGCTGCCGAGCAGAAGCAGGCGGTCGAGTTCCTGATGACGGCCGACGACAAGCAGGTTCGGGAGTACATAGCCGAGAAGCGTATCGAAGTGTCCGGGCCTGTTCGCGAGGAGCGGGACGCGGATGCGGCGGCTCAGCAGGCGGTCGATGAGATGCGGGCAAGGCAGCAGCGCGAGGAGGAAGATCGCCAGAGGCAGGGGCAGCGGATGTGATATTCCGCCACCGATCGGGGCAGAAAGGGCCCCGATCGGTAGGATGACCGTGTTCCGTCAGTCGAACGTGAAAATGTCGGTCGAAAAGTATTTATTGCTGATGGCTTGGTAGGTGCCGTCGGCACGAATGGCCTTCAAAGCGGCATTCATGTTTTCCCTCAATTCGTTGTCTTCTTTGCGCAAGGCGATAGCAATGCCTTCGCCGACGAACTCCGGATCAGTGACGGGCTTTCCTACAAACTTGCAGCAGGCCCCATCGGGCGAGTTCTTGAGCCAATCCAGCATGGGGAGATAATCGCTGACCTGGAGGTCCAGACGGCCATTCATGAGGTCTAGGTTCACTTCCTCCTGGGTCGGATACATTTTCAGGTCTGACTTGGTGAACGTATGGCTCATGTATTCGCCCTGTGTCGTCCCGGCTTGAGCACCGATTACTTTTCCAGCCAGCGCATCTGGGCTGACATCGGTTATAGGGCTGTCTTTGGGAGCGACGAGAGCGAAGCCAGACCTGTAATATGGGTCAGTAAATGCGACCTTTTCCTTTCGCTGATCCGTAATGGACATGGATGCGGCGATAAAGTCGTATTTTTTGGCAATGAGGCCCGGAACGATGCCGTCCCAATCCTGGGCTATTACCTCACACTCGACGTCCATTTGCTTACAAAGTGCCAGCCCAATTTCGACGTCGAAACCGCTTATTTGCCCGTTCGCTTGGATGAAATTGAATGGAGGGTAGGCTCCCTCCGTTCCAAGGCGAAGTTTGTCCTTGGCGGCCGCAGGGCCAAAACCCATGAGCATCGCGGCGGTAACGAAAGCGGCCAACGTTCCTGGTTTCATCATTGTCTTCACCCCTCCCGGTGGTTGAGCGCGGAACCCAGCGCATTCAAAATGAGCCTGCCCGCGGTGATGCTGGTAATTTTGTTCGGCAGATCGATACTCGGAGCGACCTCGACCACGTCCATGCCGACCAACGGGCCTTTGGTCGCCAAGGCGCGTATAATGGGTTGCACTTGCTCAAAACGAAGACCGCCTGGGGCAGGGCCGAGGACGGCAGGCATTACCGAGGGGTCGAAACCGTCGGCGTCGACCGTGAGGTAGAATGGACCTTTCCCGTCAAGGTGGGAGATAACCTGTTCGATGCCATTGGAATGAACGTCTGCGGCAGTGAAAATACGTGCGCCGTATGAGCGTGCGGCCTCGACTTCTGTCGCCCGTGCACTCCCGGTGCTGCGCATGCCGATCTGGGTTATCCCGCTAATCCACGGCATCTCGCTGGCACGGCGAATTGGGCTGCTGTAGCCTAGTTTGGAGCCACGTACCTCATCGCGCCAATCGATGTGTGCGTCGATCTGTACGAGATGGATTGGCTTTCCAATTACCTCCAAGGCTTGCAGCACAGGCGTTGTTACGCCGTGATCGCCGCCGAGAACAAAGGTCATGCGGCTGTTTGCGAAGAGCACCTTCAGGCGTTCGACCGTTTCAGCAAAATAGTCTTCGAAACTGCTTCGCCAGCGTGGACAATTGCCAGCATCGACACCCTTGCCTGGTAACACCGTTTCGAGTGTCGCCCCGAAGTCGAAGTCCCATTGCGCAGGCCCGTCGCAGAATTGACCGGACTGAAGGCGGATTGCATCTGGTGCGCTTGCCTGGTCGTTGGGCAGGGGTTCACCGGAGTACGGCTCGCTATAAGGGATGCCGATCACCGAAGCGACGATATCTCGCCATTTGGTTGGATCCGTAACGACGGGCCAATCCAGGAATGGTCTCACAGGAGCAGACGTGGCGATGTTATTTTCCGGCAATCTGATCTCCCGCATGACTTTCACTCGCCCTTGGCTAATGGGCGGGCTATCTCGAGGCAATCGAATTGCCGTAAACCCACTTTAGTGTTTCTATCGACGCATGATCGACATCAAAGACCTTACGTCGTTGCGTGCCTTGGCCAGTAACGGCAGCTTCGAGGCGGCGGCGAGAGCCCTGAAAATTACGCCTGGTGCGATGTCGCAGCGCATCAAGCAGATCGAAGACCGAATTGGCCAGGTTGTCGCTGTCCGTGCGTCGCCGACCAGATTGACCCAAGCGGGTGAGACGTTGCTCCGTCTTGCCCTGCAGGTAGACATTCTTTTCGAGGATACGATTCAAATTCTGACGGGAAAGGACGCGATTCCGTCCCTTACGGTCGCGGTCAATCACGACTCATTGGCGACGTGGTTCGTTGCTGCGGTTGCCAAATTTTCCAGCGTTTCGAGCGCGACAGTGGAAGTCCGCTGTGTCGATCAAGCCCTCACCTCCTCGCTGCTGCGCGACGGGTCGGCGGTTGCGGCAATTTCCGCCGAGGACGTGCCGCCTCAGGGGTGCGAGACGGTTTCGCTCGGCTGCCTGGAATACGTTGCTGTTTGCAGCCCGGAGTTTGCAACCAAGTGGTTGGGTAGCGGCGATACGGAAGGGACGCGTGACAACTGTCCGATGGTGATATTCGAGCACTCGGATTCATTGTCACGACGCATTGCTGGCGAGATGGTCGATAAAATGGGCACCCCGCGAATGCATTTTCTGCCGGATGCCAATGCGATGCTGAAAGCGGCGGTTCATGGCATCGGCTGGGCCGTCGTCCCAAAGATGCTGGCTTCTGAGGCGGTCATCTCCGGGAAACTGGTGGAGATAGCCACCAGGAGCCAGATGGAGGTTCCATTGTACTTTCATCATTGGCGGCTTGGAGGACAGACGCTGGATGTCTTGGTCGATTGCATTTGCGAGTCCGCAGCAGCTTACCTCAAGAAATCGGCCGTCAACTTGGTCGGAGATCAGCTTCTTTCATTCGCGGCTCACTAACGGTACTAAATCATTGATAAATTTGGAGGCCAGCGCTGGAGAACAGAGCCTTTGTGATCTCGGGTTCTGAAATCGCTTTGCTGTCGATCTGGTTCACCAAAACAACCCGCCAGTAGGCCCCACCTACTTCCGTGACGTATATCCGGGCAGGGTGGTTGCCACTTTTAAGTGCGCCGTCTGCCATCCAGACATTTGGGAGTTCGGACATCGCCCATGGCTCCAGCGGCATGGTGTCGGACAATGCCTTTGCGAGAATGGTAGCGTACGACGAAATCGTTTGATCCGGAATTTGCTCCCTTGCGAGCAAGGCAACGACCCCGGTTTTCGTGTTCGTGAAACCGTAAAGTGTCCCTCCCTCAGGGCCAGCCACTTTTTCATACTGCCAGCCGCCCGGGATGGTTGTTTTCATCGAGGTTTCCGGGTTCGTCCACGTATAAGACTGCGCCGCCTTGGTTTCTTCCTGCTTGAGCATGGCGTTCGACATCGTAATGGCCAGCAGGACTCCGAGCGAGATCAACATGGCAACTGCTCGACGGATCTTGCTCGACGAGAACGACAGGACATTCGTTATGCCTTCGTCGTAACTGGTGCGCTGTCCCAAGCTGACTTTCCTGTACGCAGGCACCATCGTGAACAGGCAAACTATCGGGATGCCCAAGGCCAGGCCGTAGACCCAAACCCGTAGCTCTCGGCCGATATTTCCGGATAGTGGCAATCGCTTGTCTCTCGAAATTGGGATTGCCTTGATCCCGAACATTGCCTTGCCCATGGTGTTACCGAACGTGGTGATGATCGCCGCGTTGACGATATGGGCGGCAGGCAGAAACAGCAGAAACAACACCCTCGCATCTAGCGAATTCAACTGAAAGAATAGTCGGGGACTGGAGTATGCGGTGGCGAATGACGCCGCGACAAGGAGGACGGTGCTAAGCACTGAGAGATCGAATTGCCGTGCGAAATATCTTGACCACGGGCCCGCAGGTACGAACCGAATGGACGGCTCGCGAACGACCGGAATATCGTCTTCATCGTCCACGGGCTCAGCAACTGGTTCTATCTTCGGTGGCACAACTTCGGGTGCGCCTATGGCATCGGTCGCTTTCGTGTTGACGATTGGAGGCAAAGGCGGCGGCATCTTCTGTTGCAGAAGATGCGTGAACTCATCCGTGTCTCTGACGGCTTGCCATTGTGCCATACCTTCAGCCCAAATAAGGCTGTCGCCATCCAGTTTGCCCGAACGGAAGAATTCTTCTATTTCGGAAGTTGAAAACGATCCGGAAGGCTTGCCACCTTCAGCGTAGTGCCACTGTTTCATAATATCCCCAAGTCCCGCAGATATATTGGCACAACGGGTTCGGGCACTCAACGAAAATGCTGTTACGGATGCCGAGGAAGTATGGCGGTGCAAGAGGTTTGTGCTTGGCTACCAGATGAACGGCGAACGCTTCCGACCCGGATTGAAATTCGAGTTCCATAATACATGTTACGCGACTAAACTATTGATAAATAACGATAAATATATGGTCACAGTTCCAATTCTCTGAATTGGTAACTCAGTACAGTGTATCATGCCGTTGGCTGAGAGAGCTTCTGCTTCCATTTTACCGGGTTCTTGACCATCAGATCGGGATCTCCAGCTATGATACCCCTACAGGTTGGCTCGATTGAATCGCCGTAGCCCTTCTCCAGCGCAATCGGGAGTCGCAACCACCATGCGGGGTATTTCGGGTTAGCGGCCACGGCTTCCAGCGCCAGTGAAATGAGGCCGCCTGTCAGTTTGTCGGCACGCGCGACATTCGGCCACCGCTCAGCCATCCTGCCGATAACGAGTTTCCGCATCCAGTGGCCTGGATCAGAAATCGACATCCCCGATCCGTAAAACGTCATCTGTTTGTAAAATTCCCTGCCGTCCTTTTTGGCCTCATCCGTCAACAGAAAGCGCCATTTTGGCGAGACCTGATCGGGTCTAATTGGCGGCGAGATTTCGACTGCCTTGGTGAACCGACGGGTTTCCGAAGCTTTCGGAGGATAGGGATTTGAGTCGAAATTTCTTTCTACCCGAAGGGTGGATGCCCATTTCAGGTTCAGTACGGCCTCACGGATCCCGTCGTAATCCAGTGGCAGAAAGCCGACTGGCCAATCACCGGGGTGCTTGACAATGTCTTCGCCGAACGTCATGACGCCGCCAAATTTCGACATTGACCGATAATAAAAAAATGCCGGAATGCGCTCTCCGACCCAGGTTTTGGCGCTCTCTATTATTGAATTCGCGTCTCCCCACATTTTCTCTGGCCCCATATAGCAATCGAAACGCAACACGATGGCGCGTGGATGAATGAGGTCTTTGCCTTTTTTTATGAGATCCAAGGTCATCGGACGAACTCCCACGCGCTATCGAGATAGCGTTCGATTTTGTGGGTGAGCATCGGTAGGTCATCTTCGTGTACGTGAAACGGCCCGAGCGGCGTATGCACAACTGAGCCGCCGTCCCAATGTCTGATAGTCAGGTTCACGGGCTTGTCATCGACGTCGCCCGAGAATTCCAAATTGTAGATTGCTGGCCCGACGATGCTGTCGATGTCATCCACGTTCAGCGTTTTGTTGATCGGGAAAATGATTTCCTTCACGCCAAACAGGGCCGCCTTAGTTTCAACGACCTCGGTCTCTTCGGTATTGATTTCGATAATTTCATTCGCCGCCGGCACGACGGCTTGAGGCTTCTTTTCTATCCCGAGGCGTTCGAACCTTGCATCCTGGGCTTCCTTGATCCGGTTATAAGATTCACGCATGTTCTGGCGATGGTAGCTGCGCAGGTCAGGTTCGTTGGCCTCTTCGCATACCAGACCCCAAGCCGCGTAGTCGGCTCCGTGCACCCGACAGGCGTCAAGCAGCCGTTCGCCGCGGTATTTCCTGGTGTGGTAGCCATCCGTCAGGAAATCGCCCGAGAGGGCTTCCTCAATGGCGAGTTGCCAGAAATCGAAGAACTCGGTGTGCATCATCCCGAGTTGGTGACGGAACTCTTTTTCGGCCTTTTTCCATGTCGGGCTATTGACGCGATAGGCCTCTGCGTCCGCACCGCCGATCCGCTTTTTGCTTTTCGAAAATGGTGCCTTGGTCAGATGATGGCTGGAAGACCGCAGGGTGATGTCGAACTCGATAGCGGTGATTTCACGGCCCCTACCCCCTTTTCGGACTTCATTGACGGCCACATGGAAACGCTGGATTGCGTCGAAGTCGCCACGGCCGTCATTTAGCTCCGGCATCAGGTACGACAAAAAGCGCTCCTTCATTTTGCCGTACGCAAAAGAGCCGTTTGCCGCACGGGGGAACGACACCCAGGTTGCCAGTTCGTCAGGTGTCACGGTGATAGTCGTCTTGTTTGATTCCGTTGGCGACCACTTCTTCTGCGCCATAGACAACGCCAAGATGCGATAAAGCCTGGATGAATATTTGCATCGGAACGTCGAGAGAGCGGCCAGCTCGATGTAGGCGTACCTCACCTGGTCGCGCATCAGCACGCAGATCGGTTCCGGAAGCTGGAAGCGAATGACGTCTTCACCATTCGTGGACTCGAGCCATGAGACCAGCAGAGGGACGTCTTCGTAACGGCGCGTGGAGAGAGTTCCATACGAGACGGTTGTCGAGGCTAGACGGCGCAATGACTTCCGAAGCAGATCACGGTGCACGGTGCCGAGATAGTGCATCGCCTGGCGGACATCCAGCGCGTATGTCGTCGTCGCCATGCTGTTGTCGGTCTCGTAGGCCTTCGAAACGAGCAGATCGTGAAGGGCTGCGTCATCGGCCGTCAGGGAGTCCTTGCCAGTAATGAAAACGCCTTCCATCATTTCTGCTGGGCGTGGGCTTTCCGGTGCGACTTTCATCAGCTGGCCAGATTTCTCCAAAGCTTCGCCGATGTCGCCCCTCGGAGCAGGAAAGAAGTTGCCTTCGGTGTTTCGTTTCGTGGTGCCGGGTGGCGGCGGTGTTTTCAGCATTTCGACCCCCTTGTGATCGTTCCATGCTGAAATGGTCGCCTCAAACCACGCATACGACAATGTCTAAATCCCGAATATTTTTCGAATGGGTTTTAGACAGCTGGTTTGTTTAAATTCCATCATCTGAAGAAGTGGGATTTAGTGTGAAGTTGTGGGATTTAAACAGAGGTCATTTTGTTTAAATCCTGAAAAAGTGGGATTTAGACGTTGTTGACAAAGCCATACGCTGCAAGGGTTATGGGCACTTTGTGTCAACAATTACAATCACGATTCTATATGAATCAGGGAGCCGTGATTTTCGAACGGTACGTTTCGGTGCAGATTCAGTGAGTTTGCCGTGTCCGATCGAAGGGATGAACGGTTGTCGAAATGTCCGGGATAGTAGTTTGGCCGTGGCGAACCAAATAAGGACAGGGCGGATTATTCAGGAAATTGAGTAAGGAATTTATGTAGAGGGTTGGGAGAGGCGAATAGGCCGAGCCAGTCCTGAAATGTCGCTATAAGGGCGTAAACGGCCCAACCGTTGGGTGTTTCGTAGATGGGCGATCGATCCACTAAATCAGCTGAGGCTCTCAGTTGAGCTGTTTCGGCCTTATCTCGGACGAGGAAACACTACGGTATTCACTTCCTGCCTGAATTAACCGCCATATAGCCGTTAAACCGCTCTGCGATGGTGTTCCTGCTCACCTTTAGCTTTTTACGACCCGATACCTGCGGACTGGTTCAAACGCATCAGACGGCGGAGTTTACGGAGCTTTGGGCCTATCTGGGCTAGTCGGTGATTCTAACGGCAAGGCATGACGCCGTTCACGGCAGCCACATTGTCTGAATCCCTTGATCGGTTTTCGTGGGTTTTAGTTGTCGTGCTGACTGACCGCTTCTGTCACGGCAACACTTGGGTAGTCAGCCGTATATGGCCTGATTAAAGTGACAGAATGTGAAGATTTCAACCATGCCCTAAGGGATTGATTTCTAAGAGCAATAGATTAAAGTGCAGTGTGCATAACCAGTCACTTTAATCGGGGGTTCAGATCACCAATATTTGTGTCGCCTCCGTCTAAATCCCATCCCCTGAAATCGTGGGATATAGAGTGAGAAAGTGGGTTTTAGACGTCATCCGTCAGAACCGTCCTGCTGCACAACTCTCCCCGGATTAGCACTGCCCTCCCCGTGGCTGCCAATCTTCTTTTCTCAATTTCCTGTCCGCGCTGTATTCTACTAGCTAACGCTCTGTCGCCGTTCCGAAGGATTCCCGTTGCCCAGACTTTGGATCATTTCCGACCTCCACCTCGAATCCGTCCCCTACCCCGATGCCTTCCAGCCATCACGCCCGGATTTCGATATCATGGTCGTCGCCGGCGACAT
Organism: Mesorhizobium sp. A623; assembly: GCF_054489405.1. NCBI lineage: Bacteria > Pseudomonadati > Pseudomonadota > Alphaproteobacteria > Hyphomicrobiales > Phyllobacteriaceae > Mesorhizobium > Mesorhizobium sp. A623. The sequence goes on along the minus strand of NZ_JBTMXB010000011.1, from coordinate 47,669 downwards.
TTGGGAAGGCGATTGCCTGAGCGGGTTTCGTAAGGTGCGCGAATTCGCCGGCGACAAGCCTGTCGCCTTCGTGATGGGAAATCATGAGCACTGGAATGGCGAGGTGAACGAGAATATCGGTACGGCTCGGTTGCTGGCGTCCGAGCACCAGATCACCCTTCTCGACGACGAAGCGGCAGAAATCGACGGCGTGCGTTTTGTCGGCGGAACGTTGTGGTCGGATTACAAACTTGGCGGTGATATCCCCGATCCCCATGCGGAGACTGCCGAACAGATAGACATCGAGCACGATGGCGGGACACACCTCATCACGGTCGGGGATGCGATTGAATTGCACAGGAATTCCCTCGCCAGGCTGGAAACCCTGATCAACGGGTATGGCGGCGGGTTGCCCCTCGTCGTTATCACGCACCATGCGCCGCATCCGGAGTGCTTGCCTGTTTCCGCTCGGGGTACCTGGTCTGCCGGAAACTCGGCGTCCGATCTCTCGGATCTGACGGATTCCGGCAAAGTAGCCTTGTGGGTTCATGGGCACATCCATGCCACCGTCGACATGACGAGGCCAGGCGGCACACGAATCCTTTGCAATCCGGCTGGACCTCGATTTGCCAACACGTCATTCGACGATGCATTGGTGATCGAAATCTGAGGAGAAAACAAATCGAAGGGCTGGGAGGAATCCGCCGATTAAAGTGACAGATTGTGAATCCGTCCCGTCACCATAACCCGTTGTAAAAAGTAGACGAATATTAAAGTGCAAGAATTCCAGCTTGTCACTTTAATCGTCTAAATCCCGTCATATGAATCCACGGGATTTAGAGTGAGTTTTCGGGTTTTAGTCTCCGGCTTTCCGGATCACGTCATCAACAATCTGGGAAACGCTCTTCTTGGAAAAGTCACCGGCATCGGCAGCGCTGACGCCTTCGCCGACCAATTGCTTCAAGGATTCCTCTTTGACGCCGAGAAGTCTTGCCCTGGCAGCCCGCAATTCGTCCAAGCTGAGATCGTCCAGCTCGCCTTGGTCCATCTTTTCAATGAACGACAGCGGAACACCGTAATATTCGGCTGCTTGAGCGGGTGTGAGGTGCATCTCGTCGACTGCCAGCTGTAAATCAATGGCTATCTCGGCTTTCAGCATGACCTCGTCATAGACAGTATCGTCAACCATATCCGCTCCCCCGTAGACTTATTAAACGCCATGGACTTCGAGGCGTTCCATGGCGGTGTTCAAATCATCGGCACTCAAGTCCTCAAAATTGCCCTTCATCACGTCGGCGATGAACGACAACGGCACATTGCAAACCTCGGCTGCTTGCTCTGGCGTAAGTTCCCGCACTTCGATCGCTACCTGCAGCAGTTGTACGTTCACTGCCTGCGCCAGCAGGACCCCGGCTTCCGGGAGTCCGAGATCTTCAAACACGTTGCCGCTGCCCCATGCCTCGAATTTATCGGCCATCTTGATCATCCCTTGTTGTCGACGATACTAATTTATGCATAAGAGCCCTTGTGAATAGCATAGTTGCCAATTATAAGAAACATACACGGGCGGGAGCTCGCAAGTTAAAAAGGGGGTGGATCATGTCGGGTCTGAAACGAATAGCGCTCTGATCTCGCTGCGTCTTCCGGACGCTTTCGCCGCTATTTCGATTTCAAAGGAGAACCCACATGACGACCTATCTCACCGCAGACACCCATTTTGGCCATCCGCTTATGGTTCGGGAAAACGGCCCCAACCGCCCGTTCAATGACGTTTACGCAATGAACCGCGCCCTCGTCGAGGCATGGAACCAGACCGTGAATCCCGAGGACACCGTCTGGCATCTCGGCGACTTCTCTATGAAGCTGGATAATCGCGAGATGGCCGAAATCTATTTTTCTCTCAACGGCATCAAGCATCTGATCGTCGGAAATCATGACGTCGACAAGAAGGGCAAGCTGCTGGAGGGCCTCAAGCGTCTCGACTGGAAGTCCGTTTCCCATGCCGCCGAAATCAAGCACGACGGCAATCGGATCATGCTGTCCCATTATGCAGGCTGGACATGGAACCAGGCGCACCGAGGTGCCTATTTGGCCTTCGGCCATACGCACGGTTCCATGCTCGGGCTGCCGGGTTCAGTCGATGTTGGCGTCGACGCTCAAGGCATGGTGCCGATCTCGTGCGAAGAGTTCGTACGCCAGGCCGAGGACACCATCATCAACGCCAAGAAGCATGTCGATGTGAATCTCGATCGCTTGGCCGGGTTGCTGGATCGCTACGAGGAACGTGCCGACGTCATCCGTAAAAATCGGAGGACGGTGGCCAGCGGTGCTCGCGCTCCGTATGTGGAAGCTGACGAAGACGAGGACGACGAGCCAACAGGCGGCTTCCGCCGGTGAGGATTTGGGTCTTCTCCGATCTCCATCTTGAATACGCGCAGTTGCATCAGCCTCTAGACATTCCGGAAGCTGACGTCTGTGTCATGGCTGGCGATCTGATGCGTGCGCCAGCGAACGGCGTTCATTGGCTGGGTGAGCATATTGCTCGATGGATGCCGGTCATTTTCGTGGCCGGAAATCACGAGTTCTATAAGGGCAGCATCAAGGAATCCTTGGAAGACGGTCGAGCGGCCGCCGAACGGTTTCCTGATGTCCATTTCTTGGAGAACGATTTCGTTGTCATCGACGGCGTGCGCTTCATCGGGGCAACGCTGTGGACGGATTACCGTATCGAAGGTCATCAACAACTTGCGATGCATAACGCGCGAGAGCGAGTGAACGACCATAAACTGATCGCTCTCCAGCGGAATCCTTGGAAACGGTTTCTGCCGATGGAAGCCGTCAGGCTGCACAGTGAATCCCGGCTCTTCATCGAGTCGGCGCTAAAGGCGGATCGCGACATCCCGACGGTTGTCGTGACCCATCACCTGCCTTCCATGAAATCCGTGGCGGAACGCTTCCGTGGCGATGCATTGAATGCGGCTTTCGCATCCGATCTTGATGACCTGATCGAGATGCAGCAGCCTGACCTTTGGGTTCACGGCCACACGCACGATTCCGCTGACTATCGGATCGGCGACACCCGTGTCGTCTGCAACCCTCGTGGCTACGACGACGAAAATCCAGCGTTCAAGATGGATTTGGTTGTTGAAATTGACGGCCCGACACCGCTCCCGGGAATTGGAGGTAGCCGATGAAAATCTGGATCCTTTCCGATCTGCACCTCGAAGTAGCGAAGCTGCGCCAGCCTCTGGAAATCCCGGAGGCCGACGTCTGTATCTGCGCAGGCGACCTGATGCCCGATCCGGGCAAAGGCGTCGAGTGGCTGGCGCAGCATGTCGCCCGCACGATGCCTGTTATCTATATCGCTGGTAATCATGAGTTTTACCGGGGCGCGATCAAGGAAGGCCTCGCGTCGGGTCGCGCGGCGTCTTCCAAGCAGCCTCGTGTTCATTTTCTCGAGAACGATTCAGTCGTGATCGGTAGTGTCCGTTTTGTCGGGGCAACGCTGTGGACGGATTACAAGATCATGGGCGGAAGTCCTGAAGTTGCGATGTTTCACGCGAAAACGCGCATGAACGATTACAAAATGATCGCAAAACAGAAGAAGCCTTGGGAGCGCTTTCGGCCTGAATTCGCTTTTCGGATTCATCAGGATTCCCGCCAATTCATCATGAAAACCATGGAAGAGGAAACCGAGCTGCCCGTCGTGGTGGTCACGCATCATCTGCCGTCGAAGCAATCTTTTCACGTCCGATATGGAAGCGATCTGCTCAACGCTGCCTATGGATCCGATCTGGAGAGCGTGATCGAAAACGGCCGCCCTGCCCTTTGGGTTCATGGGCATATCCACGACTCCACCGACTACCTGATCGGCGACACGCGTGTCGTATGTAACCCACGGGGCTACGTTGACGAGAACCGGGGATTTGATCCCGCGTTCGTCGTCGAGGTCGATAGCCCTGCGCCGTCACCCGGATTGGGAGGTGGCAGATGAAAATCTGGACGATTTCCGACCTGCATCTATGGGATCTCTCCTATGGAGACAAAATCAGGCCACCGGCGGCTGACCTGTGTATCGTCGCTGGAGACGTTTGCGACGATATCGAATCCACCATGGCGTGGCTGGGTCGCGTGATCCGCCCGCACATGCCCGTCATGTACGTTCTCGGGAACCATGATTTCTTCGACACGAGTGTCAGCCGATGCAAGACCGATGCCCGACGGTTTGCGGAAGAAAACCGCATTATCCTGCTCGACGACAACGTCGTTATCGGCGGCGGCGTGCGCTTTGTTGGCGGGACGCTGTGGACGGACTTCGAGCTTTTCCACGACCGCGTTCAGGGTGATCTTGAAGTCACCCGTCGGCGTCGTGCGCGTGAGATGGCCATGGATTTTGCCAATGACAACATGCCTGAGTATCGGGAATCGTATTGGGTTCTGGACGAAGACATGGTGCGTCACCTGGCTCCGCAGGACACCTACGCCATGCACCTGGCCACGAAGGCTTTCCTGAAGGAAACGCTGGCTCGCCCCTTCGATGGCCCGACCGTCGTTGTCAGCCATCACTGCCCTCACCCGAATTCGTTGAAAGACGATTTCGCCGGTTCCGTGCTGAACCCGGCGTTCGGATCCGATCTCTCTGACACCATCGAGGTTTACCAGCCCGATATCTGGATTCACGGGCATACGCATGCTTCGTTCGACTATCGGGTCGGCAAGACGAGGGTTGTCTGCAACCCCCGCGGAAACGGCCGCGGCAATCCGAATTTCGACCTTAAGAAGGTCATCGAGGTGGCTGCTTGAAGCTTTGGATTTGGTCCGATCTCCATCTTGAATTGCAGAAGATCGACATGCCTCCGGAGAAGCCCGAAGGCATTGACGCCATCGTATGCGCTGGCGATCTCTGCCGTGCGCCTGCTCTCGCAAGCGTAGCTCAGGAAATCGTCGATCGCTACCAGGTGCCGCTGATCTACATCCCGGGAAACCATGATTACTACGGCGGCGGTGATCGCGGGCGTTCCATCGAGAGTGATCGAATTCTGCTGCAGCTCACGCAGCGAGATTCCAGGGATTGGCGGCACCCGCTCCATGTGCTGGATGACGATACTGTCGAAATCGATGCCGTTCGTTTCGTGGGCGGCACCTTGTGGACCGATTTCCTGATGGGGGCCCAGGAGTCCGATCTGGCCTGGCGTCTGAATGCTGGCCGCTGGCTGCTCACGGACTTCGCCGAAATCAGAACGCGGGATCGTAAGCTGATTACGGGTCAGCGGATGCTGGAAGTGCACCGGGAGACGGCGGCATATCTAAAGAGGCAACTGGAGCAGCCTTTTGACGGCAAAACAGTCGTTGTCACACATCATCTGCCGCATCCGGCTGCCACGCCTGCATACTACAAGGACGAGGAATCCAATTACCTGTTTGCCAGCAGCGAGCGGCCGTTTGACGGCCTTTTCCATTCGTTAGCTGCCCCTGCCCTATGGGTTTGCGGTCACACGCATCATCCGGTTAATGTCCAAGTTGGCGGGACGAGGATCGTTTGTAATCCATTGGGCTACCAACGCGTCCGAAACGAGCGCGAGAATGGATTTGACTGGAATCTCGTCATCGATACGGAGGCTTTGCCATGATGACGGCGGTCAGAAAACGGCTTGAAAACTACGCACTTGGCCACGGCGGTCTTGTCGACGCCCAAGATCGTCGTTTTCGTCTCGAATTTCATGTTTCCGAGATCAGCGGAGCTTGGCGGTTTGCCGTCAGGGAGTTGGAGAAAGCCAGGCTGAAGGCGAAGATCGTGCCTGTTCTCGGAAACGAAATGCCAGTCGACAATGTCATACTTGCGGCAACTGCATGGATGGAGCTTGAGCAATACGCTGCCGAAAACGGCGGCCGCTTTCACGTTATCCCGCGGTTTGATGTCAAAACTACTATGGAATTCTACGCTGATTTCGAGGTCGGAGAGGCGAAAGCCTTAAACTGGTTGACGGAAACCATCTGGATGTTTGGCCTTCAGGCCACGGCGGTAACATGGTCGTGCCTGAATGAGGAAGCCCGTCAGCGTTTGGACGACGAGGGAGAAGTCATCGGGAAATGAACGATTTCGGCTGAAAACTTGCCTGGAGATCCCGTTCGTTTTGAGCTATACCATGAAAAATAGCGGGGACTAAATGAATAACTTCAAACGTCTCGTGTACGATCTCGAGGACTACGCACGCCAGCAAGGCGGACGTTTCTGGTTGCTCGACGTCAATAAATACACGGAATCCCCGCCACAGGGTCAGCTCTGGGTCGTTGTCGATTTCGAGCAGGGTGCAGTGCCGGCGACGATCTATGTCGACATAACCGGGAAAAAGCACGGGGTGCCTTATCGCGTCAGCCAGGCTGCCGATTTGACGGAGAAATTCAAGAGCACCGTGTTGCCGAACGCGCTGGTTTTATGGGGGCCGCCTTACGATCCACCGACGGGTGCCGCCAATGACTGATACTGTGAATCCATATGACCTCATCCTGGAGCAGACCGACACCGAGGCCGTCGAAGCCGTCATGATCGGCTCGGAGACGGTCGAGATGTTGGAAATCTTGGGCGAAAAACCTGTTGTCGAGGTTCCCGCTACCAAGCTGGATGTTCCGCTCACGCTCGAGGAAGCGCGGCCATACTTGGATTACGAGACTGCCGCGTTTTCGCTGAATACCATCTCGCCAATGTACGCCTGGACGGCGAGTTGGGTGATCACCATCGTCGACGAGCCGATCCGTGCAATCCGGGTGCCAAGGCATCCGACTGTCGGGGAGCTGCCCCGATGGAGGTGACCGATTTCGATGATCTGATGACCAAGTACCCTCGCCTGATCAAACCCGGATTTGGCGGCGGCTACGGCTTCGAATGCGGTACCGGCTGGATCAGCATTTTGGATCGGTATTTTGGCGAGGTTGATGCCCTGTTGCCTGCCGACGTCCCGTGGTCGAACAGGCAGATCAAGGAGAAGTTCGGCACCTTGCGGCTGTATTGCGAAGCCTTGTGGCCGGGGAAAGAGCCGACCGCCATCTTCGCCGTCGACTTTTTGAATATGGGTTCGGGTTTTCGTCATGGAGCCGACGGGAACAACGGCATCGACCAGAAATTGGATTGGGCTCGATATCGTGCTGAAGGCCGCTCTGCCCACACATGTGAGCATTGCGGGAAGCGGGGTGTCCTGATGCAGTCAGGCGGTTGGTACCACACCGCTTGCGAGGAACATGCCGACGGCGGGGTGCCCGTTGGGGGAGAATCCGTTTTGACGTTCGGCGGAAAACGCTACTGCTTCGATGTCGTGAAGGACGACATCGTGGAAATTGAAGGTGACAAAAATGAAGAATGACGAAACTCAAACAATTCTCGACCGCTTTCCACGCCTCGTGAAAGCCGGAACATCGTTTGAATGCGATTCCGGTTGGTTGGGAATCCTAGAGCAATATTTTGCCGACGTCGAAAAGGCGCTGCCATCGGATGCCGGATTCAATATCGATCAGATCAAGGAAAAATACGGGCTTCTGATCCTTGATACGAATCCAACCGGCAAGGTCTCCGATGAAGTTTTGGCAGCCTTGAGCACCGCTGAATTCTTGGCCGAAAACCGTTCCGCACATACCTGCGAGAGCTGCGGAAAGCCGGGACATCTGGTCCAAAGCGGCAACTCATATTTCGTGGCTTGCGAAGACCACAAGAGCGATGGCGTGCCGACGAAGCCGGAACACTATGTCCGTGAGATCGGCGGGCGACAGTGGATTTACGACCAGGCGTCCGATGCTGTCATCGAATACCACGGAGAACCCGATGGCGGATGAGTTCGAACCCATCGACTATACGGATCTCGTTGATGTCGTGCAGCGGCTGCGGATGATCGGTTGGCGGGCGTCCGGCGGACTGGCAAAGCTGTCAGTGGGTAAGCACCCGTGGCCTTGGTGGGAAAACCTGAATGACTTCGGCCCATATATTCAGGCTCTCAAGGATTTGGCGGAGACTACTGACGGGGAACGGCGTCAGGAATGCTTGTATCTCGCGGCCGAGACGGAACGCGTTCATGCAGCCTTGTTGGCGAAGCCGAAGAAACCTGACGCTGACGATGTGATCGCGCGGTTTGTCGGCGGTGAGATCGGCGACCGGACGGCCATGTACGTGATGGGATGGGATCATTGGCAGTTGCGTGAGGAATGCGCAAAACGCGATCTGCCGCCGATGCAGATGGTTGCCGATGAGGGCGAAGACGAACGCGTAGCGGCGTTTGTTCAAATCCTGAAGCAGAAGGGGATCGGGCATGACTGATGACGAATACGACCCCGAAGACATCAGGAAACATCTGCCGCCGATCGAGCCAAGGAAGGTTGAAATGAACCCCGACAATGTGACCTGCAACAAATGCGGATGGGTGTCGTTTGCCGTTTCCAAGGAATATGCGGAGGCGCAGATCGCGAAGTTCAATGCCTATTTTGACGGCCTGTCGGAGAAGGACAAGGCGTCGTACGGCGGTCGTTCGACGCTCGCCAATTACACGTGTCTTCGCTGCGACGGCTCCGATTTCCGCCCTGCAGTCGATGGCGACGTGCCGGATGGCTGCACTCTGAATCCAGTCGTTTGCGATAAATATGCGGGGATACTGGAGCGCTTCGCCGCCAACGCCGACGAGCTGGTGGCCGACATCTGGAAAGCCGTGTCTGCGCAGCACCACGGTGCCGTTGTTTCATGGATGGATTTCGAGTATTTGGTCGACGACGAATTGTCGACGCTGCACATCATCGCCATTTTCGACTGCCTGACCCGCGAAGGCCGCCTGTTTCAGTTGGATCGCCTGAATTATTGGGCGGTTTCGCTCGATGGGAATCCACCGGATCTGCATGTTGTAGTTGCCATGTTTGCGAAACGGAAAGGCGAAGGCCTTGGTGGGATCGAGATGACCGATGACGGCGTTCGGTATCGTTGGAGCGGCCATGATCTCCGCACCGGGATTGGCGGCGCGGTTATTGAATTCGTGCACGATGCTCTGGTCGCCAAAGGATTGGCGAATTGAGCGAGGGCGTCGTGGATGGAGGGTAGGTTGTCGGTTGCGTGATGACCCCTGATCCTTGGATTTCAACAATTCGAGGAGGGAAATCTTGTCGGAAGTTAAATTTGAAGACCTAAAACGACACTGGATAATAGTGAGTTGCAGTATCCTAATTGGGCTATTTGGCTGGATATTTGTTATGACGGCGGATGATAAAGCTGCATTCCGTCTTGAAAACGACGCCACGGCCGGAAAAACTGCTTCTCGCATCTGCAAAGACTGGACGCCAAAATCCAACCGCGACCTCGCATGGTGCAAGGATTACATGGTGCTGGTGCCGGGCTCGGTTGATTTCGACAAGGCAGCTCTTACCAGGTGGCGGGAGACATATTTCGCAAGCTGGTGTCCCGGCTATGCGAGGTCGCCCGACAAAAAACCTGACCTTGCATGGTGTTTAGGGTATCTACCCCTGACCCCGGGTTCGGCAACATTTGCGGGCGGCGAGAAGCTTGATAAGTGGCTTTTCGACCGGAAGAGATATCAATATGTCTGCTACAATCTGCCGAAGGGTGCCGAGATGTCCGAGCCCTGTTCGGGTTACGTCTCCCGCGGCGGACTGCATTCGTGGCGTGAGGGTTGATGTCTAAATATCCCCAATTGGACAGCGGTAATTTTCTGAAGGATCGCGGCTATGCGAATCCCGAGGAGACACGGACGAAATTCCTGCTGATCAACGACATCGAGCTTGCTTACGAGGATCGAGGACTGCCTGTTTCGGCTGAAATCACGGGCGTCGACATTGATCACATGGACGCCAGATGGACGGCTGCCATGTGCAGGAAGCCGATTTCCGAGCTGCAGGAGTTGCTGACCAAGGTGCGGGGGCTAACGCAGTGCCTCCGCACCTGAAGTCTCCGAGAGAATTTATCGACTACAAGACGCGAAGCGATCGATCCATTGTAGTGAAGGTCTCGAAGCCGCTGTCAGTAATGACCCCAGTATCTTCGACCATCATGCCACCCCAACCCGGCTCGTAATATGGCGTTTCGAGGCAGAAAGTACTCCCAGCGCGAAGTTGCGCTTTGTTGTTGGGCGTAATGACTGGCCATTCGTAGGTAGAGAGGCCGATCGCATGACCGACATGATGACGATGAAACGGCTTAAGCCCTTTCGCTTCTACTGTATGGATCGTCTCAGCAAATACCATCTCGGATACGGCACCTGTCTTGGCTTTTTCAAAGGCCGTTTCCAGTCCAGCCAATAGGGCGTCATAACGCTTCTGCTGCAACGCAGTAGGCTCTCCGATAACCGCAGTACGGGCAATGTCCGACTTGTATCCATAATAGCTGCATCCAATGTCGAAGCGGAGCAAGTCACCCTTTGCAAGAGGCCGCTCAGAGCTAAGGACATCAGCAAGCGCGCTTGTTGCCCCTCCGGCCACAGTTACGTTACGCGGGTAACCGCCAGCCGCTGACATTGCCGCCGCGACAACGTTTGAGACCTCCTTGTCGGTGACGCCAACACCTGCGGCTGCCATACCAGCTTCAAGAGCTCTTTCCGTTAGGTTTGCCACGTGACGCAAAAGACTCTGCTCCGCAGGCAGTTTTACCGCACGGAGACCCAGCATCCACTGAGAGGCGTCCCGAATTTCATTGAAGCAGTCTTTAAACACAACCTGGGCTTCGTTCGGCAAACAGCTTGCTTCGATCAGTGCATTTCCCACTTTGCCAAAGCGCGCCAAACCTTGCCGCAGTGCCGGAGCAAACGACAAGTGTTCGACGTTGACAGTGGCCGACGGCGTTTCGCCGCTGAAATAGAAGCGTCCGAATGGGATCACGTCATCGGGAGCGAAACCCTCATAGATGGCAGGAGCGAAATCACCGCACGGAGCCACCAGTACGAGTTGGTCCCTGCTGATGATGGCAGCATAAGGATGGGGCTTATTGAGACTTGCCAGCATGCTCTCGTACCCAGTCATATAAAGAACATTTTCCGCGCTGGAGACAACTAGAACGTCAGCATCTTCATTCTTAAGTGCGTCTCTCACTCGCTGTATTCTCGCAGATGCGAGATCACGAAGAGACACCGGTAAGGATACGAATTTCATAGAATCGCCTTTTCGGAAGTCGTCCTGACCATTTTCGGCCGAGACGTAGAGCTAGAAGAATCAGAGTATCTTCGAAAGAAACTCTTTGGCACGGGGATGCTTTGGGTTTGCGAAGAACTCTTTTGGCTTTTCATCCTCAACGATCAGTCCAGCATCCATGAAAGCTATTCGATCGCCAACTTCGCGGGCGAATCCCATCTCATGGGTAACAATCACCATCGTCATTCCCTCGTCGGCCAGAGATCGAATGACCTCGAGCACTTCCTTGACCATTTCGGGATCGAGGGCGGAGGTCGGCTCGTCGAAAAGCATGGCTTCCGGATGCATCGCAAGAGCTCTCGCGATTGCAACCCGCTGCTTCTGACCGCCCGACAGTTCGGCTGGCCAGGCGTTGGCCTTGTCGCTGAGCCCAACCTTGGCGAGCAGAGTACGCGCCTCTTCGAAGCTACGATCCTTGCTGAGTTTTCTGAGGCGGATCGGGCCGAGGGATATGTTTTCGAGGACGCTGAGATGGGGGAAAAGATTGAAATGCTGGAAGACCATGCCCATGCGCTGGCGCAATTTGTCCACCTCATGGCCTTTCACGAGGATGCTTTGGTCATCGAAGTAGATTTCACCGCTATCGGGCTCCTCAAGTCTGTTCAAGCATCGCAGGAACGTGGACTTTCCCGAGCCAGACGAACCGATGATGCAGACGACCTCACGCTTCGCGACGTCAAGGCTGACGCCTTTCAATACCTGAAGGCTTCCGAAGCTCTTCGTTACAGAAACCGCCCTGATCATGTTGCATACCGCCTTTCTAAAGCTTGCGTGATGCGTTCAACGAACAGGAAAATCAGGAAGTAAATCACACCGACGAGGGTAAGAACCCGAACCGTGTCAAAGTTCATCGAATAGATTGTCTGCCCGGCCATCGTGAGTTCGACGACACCAATGATCGAAAGGAGGGACGTGTCCTTAAGGGTAATGCTGAACTGATTGGCAATAGCAGGGATCATCCGCCAGATGGCCTGTGGGAAGATGATCAAGCGCATTGTTTGCCAATGTGAGAATCCGATGGAGCGGCCAGCTTCCATTTGCCCTTTGTCAATGGAGATGATGCCCGCCCGGAAAATCTCCGATAGGAATGCACCGGTATAGAGTGTCATTGCCAGTATTCCAGCGGTTAACGCGGACAGTCGCAATCCAGTCAACAATGGCAGACCAAAGAATATGTACAGGATTTGGATTAGAAGAGGTACGCCACGGATTACGCTGTTATAACCACGAGCGATTGCATTCATGGGGCGGTTACGGGCTAACTGCATCAAGGCGATCACAGCGCCGAGAATGGCTCCCAAAATCATCGCGAGAATAGTCACGACGACGGTGTAACTCGCCCCATAGAGCAGTGCCGGAAGATAGCCAAGGATTGCTTCCATGGGTAAATTTGCCTTTATGTTGAGCGCGTTCGCGTCACGCGCTCATCGAGCCTTACTTGGCCACGTAGGTGTCGACGATCTTCTCAAGTTCGCCTGAGTTCCGCAGTTTATCGAGGCCCTCATCAAGGACTTCCTTCCAAGGTGAGCCCTTGGGAAGAGCGAAAGCGATATCCGACGGGCTCTGGATATCACCGACGAGCCTTAATGTTGGATGATCTTTTTCCACGGCGATTTGGTAGGCAACGACGGCCGAATCGAAAAAGATGCCATCGGCATTACCAGTTTGGGTGGCAAGAAGCATGTTTGCAGAGTCAGCGAGAATGCCAACTTGGACGTCATATTTCGGTGCGATCTTGTTTAGGAGCGCCAGAGCGGCCGAACCCTGCTGAGAAACGATCGTTTTGCCCTTCAAATCTTCATAGGATTTGATTGGGCTATCGATTGGAACGGCCAGCACGCTTCCCTCTTTGAAGAACGGCGTTGAAAAATCGATGATCTTCTTGCGCTGCTCGGTAACGAAGAAACCTGCGACAGCGACATCAATCTGCTCGGCTTGCATAGCAGGGATCATTGCGTCGAAACCCATCGGACGCAGATCAACCTTGAACCCTTCCTTCTTCGCAATGGCTTGGAGGATGTCGTAAGTCATCCCCTTGTAGTTGTTATCCTGAACGAACGCGAAGGGCGGCGCAGTTCGAAGGATTCCGGCATGGATGGTATCCGACGGCAGTGAGGGTCCGGCATTCGCTGGCTGGAACGCGATCAGTGCGGCCACAGTTCCCAATCCAAACGCCACTTTTAGGTTCTTCAAGAATCCAAACATCATTTCCATGTTCCCCATTGCGATTCCGCGATAAGAGACCTATTGAGAAACGTATCGATTATCGCGTCACTGTTCCGTTAACATGTTTCAAATCGACACGTCAACGCGATATCTTGACAAGTGATGGGGTCGTGTCGATGAACACGGCGTAGCGATAATGGGGACATTGCGAGATGACAGGCAGCCAGTCACTTGATCGTGGTATCGCGGTCCTGGAACTATTGGACGCATCAACCCGTCCTGTTGGCGTTCGTGAGATATCAAGGCAACTGGCTCTCAGCCCGGCAATCGTCCAGCGTCTGTTGAAGACCTTGGTTCAGCACAATTACGTACGTCAGGACGAAGAAACCCGTCGCTACAGTATCGGATATCGCGCCCTCAGCCTCGGCACCTCGCTTGAAAGAACCGACAACGTAATCGTTGCCGCTCATGCCGAACTCCAGAAGTTGGCGTCCAGTCAGATGCTCAACGGCTATCTCGGCACCCTTCAAGGAAATCGGGCTGTCTATCTATTGTCAGTGCAGAGTGCAGGACCGGTTGCAATCCGGAATGACCCAGGAGAGGTGACTCACCTGCATACAACCGCGATGGGAAAAGTGCTGTTAGCCTCTTTAACCGACGAGCAAGCAACTACACTGCTCGGATCGGGTCCGCTCACTAAGGTCACGGCTGCAACAATAACAGATCCGCGGGAGGTGATTGCTGCGTTGGCGGACATCCGTCGCCTTGGCTACGCGACAGTGATGGATGAGAACATCCTTGGCGTGACGTCAGTTGGTGCACCAATTCGAACTGCCTCGGGGAGTACTCGAGCAGCGTTAAGCGTCGCATTTGCGAGGCAGTTTGCTCCAGAACTGACGACAGAAACGGCAGCCGCCTTTGTCATGGCTGCTGCTGAACGACTGTCCAAAGAACTGGGATATTTGCCTCCCGCCTAGAAATCTTTCTGATGGACCGGATGTCGATTGACACTCGGGACTCATCTGATATCTATATTTGAAACAGTGTTTCGATAATAGGTACATCTATGAAAGACGCCACCCGATGCGTTCGGCACTCGGAATCACCTCTGGATGGTTTTGCAAGCCTTACAGTCCCGACCTACAGGGCTTCGACGATCGTATTCAAAGATGCAGAAGAATACGCTCGTAGGAAGGACCGAGGCCCTGATGGTTATACATACGGGATGAACGGTACGCCGACATCTCGTACACTCGAAGCGCAACTTACTGAACTCCACCGAGGAGAGCGCAGCGTAATCCTTCCGTCCGGTCAGGCGGCGATTACAGTTATCATGCTGTCTGTGCTTCGACCCGGTGATTGCGTGCTTATCCCGGACGCCGTTTATCCACCCGTTCGAAACTTCTGTCAGAATTATCTCGCATCACTGGGTATCGATCATGCAATCTATGACCCAGTTATCGGAGCGAGAATATCAGAGAGCCTGAACGACCGAGTAAAACTCGTCTGGATAGAGTCCCCCGGTTCAACGACATTGGAAATTCAGGATGTTGCAGCCATTGCATCGGCCGCCCATGCTGCGGGCGCTCTGGTAGGATGCGACAACACTTGGGCAAGCCCGCTACTGTTCAAGCCGCTCGAACATGGTGTCGACTTTGTGATGGAGGCGCTGACCAAATACGTTGGAGGCCATTCCGACCTTCTCCTCGGCTCCGTCACCGTCAGCCAATGGGAGCATTTCGCTCAGTTACGCGCTACAATGAGCGCTCTCGGCTTTAGCGTATCCCCTGACGAATGCTCGCTGGCTTTGCGAGGGATTGAAACAATGGCGGTTCGCATCACTCATGTCGGTGCGGTAGCTGAACGAATTGCTCGCAGGCTTGCCTCAACCTTTTCGAACCTGGAAGTTCTTCATCCGGCGCTTCCCTCATTTAAGGGCCACGAATTGTGGAAACGCGATTTCGAAGGAGCCAGTGGCGTATTCAGTATTGTCCTTCCAAGGTCAGTGGGCAGTCGGGTAAACGGAGCCTTGGGCTCACTTCAGACGTTTGCAATCGGTGCATCTTGGGGTGGCACCCGGAGTCTCCTCGCTCCCATGTCGGTGGAAGGTGAGCGCGACTTCGGACCTTATGGAGACGATAGGACAATTATCCGGGTGAGCATCGGCCTCGAGCACGAGGACGAACTATGGGAGGATCTTCACCAAGTCTTCGACGTCCTTCGAGAATGAGGCGCTCAGATGATACAGGGCGTCTGACTTCAATGGACAGAGCTGATAGCTAACGTATCATAAGAAGCACGGATACCTGGAAACATTGCCGGGTACCTCATATTTGCGGTGGTCTTTTCACCGCAACGATCAACCAATATTTGGTTGGCTTCGCTCACCGCCTTGAACGCCGCCATCCAGCAGCTCGGGCATCCCCTTCCGAGCAGAACCACTGTTCGCCTTTGGACGGCGTTATCCTTGTTTTCCCGTAATACTTCTGGCCCGGCACGTGATAGATGCGTTCGCCTTTCTTGCTGATGTTGCCCTTGATTTCGCAGTTACCGCCCTGCCCTGCGATGGTCGTCAATGTCGGGGCTACGACGGCGTCACGCTTGGCAGCCCGCCATTCCCACGGCGGCTGAACCTCCCCCCGCCAGATGCCGAGTTTTGCCGATTTGGCGGCTGACTGCTCGCTGGCAAAAACGCCTTTGGAATATCGGGGCCAGTCCATGGCGTGGCCGTTTCGAACTAGCCATCTCTGAACGCTATCGCCGTTAGCCCTGGTGCAGTTACCGACGAACCGGTCGTACTGATCCCTGCTGACGAACTCGCAAGTCGTCGGGGATGAGGCCGCCAACCATATCGCCAGGGCATGGGCTGCCTTTGCGCCGCATCGATATTGATTGTGGCCGCCGTCAGTGCACTGCTGCGCGCTTTCCGGGGCATCGATGCCGTTGAACCGGACGCGTTCACCATGAATTTCGATGGTGTCGCCGTCGATGACGGAGGCACGACCGACGAGGGTTTGCGTGAATTTCATTGCGGCCGGTGAGACCGAGGCTGACATCGGGAGTTTGGCCAGGGCATCGGGGCCGAAATATCCGGCGGCCGCCGCGCACGTCATGGCGGCGATAATCGTCAAAATGCCCTTGCTCATGATTGACCCCAAGTTGCCCGAGGCGACGATAGCTTGAAATCATCAACATCAGGTTTCGCTATCGGGTCAAATTATGTCGGCATCTATGATCAGTAGCCCTAAAAATTATCATAGAAATCTTTCTGTCGGCTATTGTGACATTCAGCACCTCATCGTCTCATCGAAATAATGAAGCGTTCGGGAGGTGTCCGTGGCCGAGGAAAATCAAAAGACAAACAGGTACGGGACGACGTCGGTGGCCTTCGGACAACCGCTGCTGGATCACGTCCGTGCCATGGCAGCCCAAGAGGGCGTGACCCTTACAGAAATCGTCCGGACGGCCGTCCGCGAGTATGCGGCTGGTCACTACACGGAGGCCGAATTCGAGAAATTGCGGAACGATTACGCGGAGCTGACCCTGAGATCGAAGCAGTTCCGCAAGACGACAGGGAGGGCCTGAGGTGTCGGATGAAGTTGAGTTCAAGGAAGAGCTGGATGTCGGGGATTATGCTGATCGCGTCGATGTGGATGACGAGTCTGCTGCGCCGTCGGGGGAGACCGCTGAGAAGGAACCGAAGTTTTTCGGTCCGAAGGCGTCCGATGTTTTCAGGTTCAAGACAGACATCGAGTACTTTGCATCGGAGGGACACGTCGTATTTTCGCAGCTGTCGAATGCCGCGAAATATGGACGCTTCATTGCTCCCATGGGTATCCTGGCCTCGGCATTCTTCTTGGGGTTTGCGATTTCTGGTGTCGGTCAGTTCGACCCCGTCAAAAGCACGTATGCCTTCCTGAAATCCAACGTCAGCTATTACCTGTCCTCTGACCCCGTAGAAGCTGACGGCGATAATGGAGCCGTCGAGGCTTTGGCTGCTTCAACCGACACGTTCGAGGATTCCGGGCGTTCGTGGCTCGGAGACCTGGTTCACAGTGGCATCGGTTTCGACGAAACGACAGCGATCCTTCTACCGGATGGCACCCGTGCGCATGCGCGTTTCGGGTTCCTGACCCGCTTTACCGACATCCGTGCGGGGATGCCCGACGCCGTCGCCTCGAAGAAGTTGCTCGCCGATTATCAGGCGTCGCTGGTTAAGACGCCGTCTCAGAACGAGGTGGAAAAGGCGAAGGATGAGGCAACCGCTGCTCGGCTCGAGGCGTCCAACGAATGGGATACGACAGCTTGGGTGCTTCGATACCAGCTCGCAGTTGACGGCCTGACGATTGCAAAGCCCACCGAGGTCGAGACCGTGTCGGCGCAGGGCTTCCTGCAGGATGACAGCAATCTCAAAAGGATGGAGACGACCGGGGCGATTGCCATCACCGACGAACCCGGCAGCTATTTCACCGCGGCATACATCGGTGGGGTCCCTGCGATCTCATACTTCGGCAACTACGGCTGCTACACAATTCTCGGGATTATGTATGACGGCTGCAAGCCGCTCTCGGCAATGGGCGCTGGTGACCTGAATCTTCTCCGGAACACCCTCTACGGCGAACCTGCGCCTGAGATGGCTATCGCAGAGGTGGAGGAAGTGCAGGAAGTTGAGCCGAGCCGACCTTGGTATCTCGATTTTCCGCTGGTTGCCGACAGTTCGGTCCTGACGTCGGATGACTTCAACGCGTTGACCAAAGCCGTTGATCAATTTGCACAGACACAGGGTGGCTCCCTGCACTCGGCGATTACCAGTGCGGTCAGCTTGTTGCCTGCGGCTCCGATGACGGTTGCCGCCAAGGGTATGTTTCATAATCCGAAGGCGATCGAGGCCATGAAGAACGGTGGCGTCATCGCCACGACCGATGTCCCAGGACAACTTGCCATTGCCGCCTACGTCGATGGGAAGGCGCAGGTGCGGGTCAGGACGCAGGGCGGCAGTTGCGGCGTAATCTTCGGTGAAACGGGTACTTCCTGCAGGTCCGGCGATATCGCACAGGTCGAGGAAATCCCGGTCATGGTGAAGGCGCTCTATGAGCAGCCTGATTCCGGCACTGCCGGCATCGAGCCATACTTCTGGTTCTCGGCCGCGCCAATGGTTGCCGAGAGTTCGCTGGAAATGAACGACATCATCACGGTGTTCAATGCGGCGTTGACCGACGTCGGCAACCATAGCGACAAGATTTCCGACTGGACGAACACGCCGAAACTCGACAAGCCGCCTTTGGTGGCGAGGTCCGCAGGCTTCTTTGCGAAACCCGAAAACGTGGCGGCGCTGTCTTCAACCGGTGCCGTTATCCTCCCCAGAGACATGGAGCGGACATTCCTGTTTGCCGTCAGCTTCCAGGGTCGTCTGAGTCTGAACGTCATCGAGATCGGCAGCCGCGGCAGTTGGGACTGCAAGGCGATCTACGGCGAAATCGGAACACTGATCGGCGAATGCCGTGCAGGCGATCTCACGAAAT
The DNA here is from genome assembly GCF_054489405.1 of Mesorhizobium sp. A623. Classification (NCBI taxonomy): domain Bacteria; kingdom Pseudomonadati; phylum Pseudomonadota; class Alphaproteobacteria; order Hyphomicrobiales; family Phyllobacteriaceae; genus Mesorhizobium; species Mesorhizobium sp. A623. The sequence continues at coordinate 28,836 of NZ_JBTMXB010000011.1, read as the reverse complement.
ACGGCGACGTCTTGAAGTCGATGTTCGCAGCCACGGAATAAGGAGGGCATCATGATTGCATTCGGTAAAATCAAGAAACTGCTGGCGAAAGCGAAAAATGCAGATCAGGCCGTCGTTTCGAAAGCGGAGACCGGTCTATCCAAGGCTGTCGGCTTTATTGCAAAGACGCGCATCAAGTCCCAAGGCGGCGTCCAGAAAGACGAAGACTGGCTCTTGGCTGGCGACAAGGACAAGTTCGCGGAAGCTCGATATGGCGTCAAACGCAACAGCGACGGCACCATCGACCACAACGGAAGTAGATTTCCTCACCTGACCCAGGAGGTGCCCGAGGATCTGAGGCATTCGCTCGATTGGAACGGCCGCACGCCAGACGGACAGTTCATGTGGTGGACCGGTTACAGCAATATCACCCAGGAAGACGGGAGAAATATCGAAACCAGCGCCGTCAGGACGGGCGTCCGTGTTGGTCAGGCCGCCGGACTCTTCGCTCTGGCATTGGGTCTCTCGACAAATTTAAAGTGGCCCGGAATGCCTGTTGCACCTTGGGATGCAGCCTGGATGACGGACCTGCCCCTGAGCACGAAGATTCATGTGTGGTCGTCTGGTGTTGCCGTCTACGCAGCCGATGCCATCGGGAAGGTGACGGAACTGCTGTCGTCCAACGTCTGGCCGATTACGGCATGCTTGACCCTCTCCGCGCTCGTCTTTGCGATGTCGACCGGTTCGGCGACGGCGATCTCGTTGAACAAGGTAATCGGCCCATGGAAACATTCGCTGACCTTTGTTCTGACGATGCCGTCTCAGGACTCCCATTACCATTGGAGATTCGAAAGGAAAAAGACGGCCGCCATGATGGTCAAGTATGCCAACTCCATTGGCCAGGCTCTCGGTTGGCGTAAACACTTGCCGCTTTTCAAATTGGGAGAGACAACTGGTCTTTTAGGTTGGAGAGGTGACCCTGGTGCTCCCTATGCAGGACAGGAAGTTTGCCTCGACGGGATCTCGATCCGTCAGAACATTTACACTGGTGGTGGCACGGGTTCGGGAAAAACGCGTGACCTCCTGTTGCCGTTGGCAAAAACCTACTTCGAGAGCGATTTCAGGGAGCGTGACAGCGAAGGTAACATAATTCGCGACCACAAGGCAGGAATGCTGGCGCTGGACGGCAAGGGCAAGATCGCCTTCGACCTGCCGAAAGTCATCCCCGAGCATAGGATGGCCGATGTCAAACTCGTTGGGACTGAAGATGGGCTAAATGTGATGGATGTCACGCGCGGGATGTCCATCTCGGAAGTCGTCGAATTATACATTCTGCTGGCAAAGCAGAAGGCGGGTGTCGTTGACAATGAACAGTGGATCAAAGGCTCCGGCAATGCTCTCGGACATTCGGGGTATTTCGGAAAGCTTCTGGAAAGCAGGAAGGTGACAATTGGAGGCAAGGATCCCTGGTTAAACCGGGAATACAGCCCCTCGTCGCTCATGGGTATGGTCGCCATCGCGCTGGAAACGTCCCTGAATTTCGGTATCGGTACATGGGTCATGAAGCAGCTGCAAAACGGGGTGTCCTTCGATACCCATGTGATCGACGCCGCGCGCTTTTTCACTGGTGAATGGAAAGAAATGGCTGTGGAAACCAGATCTTCCTATATATCAAATATCAGCAACACTTTCGGCGATCTGGCGGCTAACAAGAGGCTTGCCGAACGCTTTGCTTCCGGTGAGACGAAGAAGTATCCGACTGTCAATATTGAGGATATCTTTGATGGAAAGATCCTTTTGCTCGGCTTGTCGGAAATCGCTGATGGGCCCGCGGGCAAAACCATCGCGAACTTCATCAAGCAGCGTGCCTACCTTCTTGCCCAAAAGCGCTTGGCTGAATCTTCCAAGGCCATAGAACTCCTGGGCAGAGTAGACGATTGCCGTCAAAATCTTGTGTCCCTTCAAAAGCGTGCCACTGCTCTTATGGAGCTTGAGATACTGCTGCAGGACGTCGAGTTCGCTGAAAGCGGTGCTGATCTCGATTCAATGATGAAAGAGACTGTAGCGATCTTCAGAAAGCGGTTTCCTGCTGAGAAGCGGTTCGATTTGAGGAACATGAAGTGGGTCAACGAGCGCGCCTATAGCGGCGTCGAAAACAAAATTGCGAGCTTCACTGATGACGTCCAGACGATGGCATTCAATTCGGAGGAAGGCGCGAAGCTGCTGAAACACTACCAGGAAGTCGCTGACGCACCGCTGACGTCTTCGTGCATGGTCATGATCGATGAATACCAGGATTACATCACCGACGGCGACGGCGGAAAGGCCGACACCACGTTCCTGGCAAAGTGCCGTGAGACCGGTATGTTCCTGGTTGTTGCGACGCAGACAGTGCACGCGCTGTCGAAGAATATCGGGCACGTGAAAGCCATGGAGCTGATGGCAAACTTCACGACCAAGATCTTCTTCAAAACGGACGACCCCGACAACGCCGAGTTCATTATCAAGTCGGCGGGATCTGCCTTTCAGTCGCGCCCGTATGCGGCCAACCTGTTTCCGAATTTTACGCAGCTCTTGGATGCCATCGGCAATGCGTTGGTGCCACCTCCTCTTGCCCGTTTCATTGGCGGTCTGTGGCCGAGCCTGCACACGACAATCAACGATCAGGATGTTTTCCACTGCGTGACGCAGGATATCGAGGTTGGGACCAAAGCCGACCTGTCCAGCAATATCGATCACGACCAGCAGAACGTGAACGAGGGCCGAAACCGACTGGTGGCCATGGAAGATGCACAGAAAACGGAAATGAAGGAAGGCTCGGTTCAGCCCCTCGTCACCATGAACGACATCGTCGACTTCGAGGAGGGCTACGCCTTCGTGATCTGGAACCGCGCGGGCACGACCCGGAGGGACTTCGTTTACCTGAGAAAGTAACCGGGATCTGACAAATGCTCCGCCGACGGGTATTATGCATAATAGCACTATGATGGGAGGCTAACATGGCAGAAAATGACAAACAGTATTGGGACAAGAAAGCATCGGACGACGAGGCCTTGGCCCGGCTTACGGAAAACCTGAAGGCTCTGGATGACACCCTCGCTCATCATGAAAAAGAACGCGAGCAGACCAATCGATACTACGACAAGAAGCGTGACGCCGAGCGCTGGCAGCAGATGATCGAGCAGGCCCGGAAGGGCGACAGGCAGTTGTCCCGTGAAGAGATGCAGGAGATAGGCAGCGATATCCAGCGCTGGCACGACGGTCACCAGAAGGCGCTTGTCGATTACATCAAGTCCGACGGCACAAAGGAAATCCCGCGCGGAACCTTTTCGGGCTTCGACAACAAAGCCGCTGAAATCGTCGAAAAGGGCAACGCCTTCACGACGGTACCGTTTCTGCAGCATGCGCAGAAGCTAGCGGACGAGAGATACCAAGCCTTCAACGACAAGCAGGGAGCCTATGACCAGGCTATCGCCGACCGGAAATCGGAAGGCGACGCCAACGGTGCTCTCGTCCTTGAAGCCAGGAAAACATACGAGGCCAAGGCATATGAGCGCGACACTGGTGAATCCGTCTTGGCGATGTACGGCCAGCTGTATGGCAAGGATTCGAAAAATTACCGTGAGCAGTATCTCGAGGTCACGAATCTGGGCCTTAAGGCGGAAGACCTCTATGCAAAACTGAATGCTGTCACGGAGATGGATGCCAGCCTTCGGGAGACGATGGAATCCGATAACTTGATGCTGGAGGCCCCGCCCAAGTTGCTGGAGGGGCCGCAGGTTCATGACAACGCCCGGGATGAGATTGTCATTGAGTACCCGGAAGAAGTCGATACCCAGGCTGATGTCCAGGACGAGGCCGAGAAACAGGCTGATCAGGAACGTCTGCAACAGGCCGAGGAGGATGCCGTCGATCAGGACGAGGCTTCCGCCGATGAACTCACCGAGCAGCAGGAAGCCGAGGAGGCGAAGGCCGCCGAGATCGAAGCCGAGCAAAATGACGTCGAAACCCAGCCTGAGCAGCAGTCATCGATGATGGACCGCCTTCGTGACCGTGTCATCGAGGCAAAGGCTGTTGAAGAAGCGGAAGAGTTGGCCCGTTACGGCACCGAGGATGACAACGGCGAGAACGATACCGACAAGGGCTACCCCGTCGATGATGTCGACGATGCCGAAGCCAGGGCCGACGAGATGCAGGCTGCATGGGATCGCGGTGAAGACCCGATGGCCTACGACCATGACCATGATTTCGAAGGTGAGGCACAGGCGGCCGAGGACGCACACCTGCGGAGCCTGAACGGCGAGGAAGAAGCCGACAGCGACGGCGAAGCCCAAATGCGGGAAGATGACCATTTCTCGAATCCGCAGATGCCGACCGAGATGGAATTCGGTGATCGTGAGGAAGATCACGACCGGGAATATGAGATGGCACCGGTCCGCCGCAGCGAGGAACGGGAACAGGAGCAGTCGGCCGAAAAGACCGAGACTCCGAAAACTGATGCTTCTGCATCGTTGTATGCGGAATTCTCACAGGCCGACAGGCATCGCATCTATGACATGAAGGAGCGCTCCAGGCAGGTGATGGAAGCCATGGACAAGGCCAGCGAGTCCGGTGACGAGCAGGCTTTGCATGACGCCCGCGGTGAAATGGCGGCCTCGAACAGCGACTTCAATGACTACCTGACAGACAGGCGGGAATTCAAATCCAACATGAACGATTTCAGGAACGATGCCGATCGCTTCCTGAAGAGCGGTGCCGATACGGATTCAAAGGACGCCTCGAAGTTCGAGGATTCGTACAAACAGGCGAGCAACTCCATCGATCGCATGGAAGCCGAGGGCAAGCCTTGGGCCGAGGAGATGCGGAGATATTTGCACGACACAGGGCTCGAGTATCACCAGAAGGAAATCGAGACCCGGCTGGACAAGCCCACGAATGGGGGAATGCCGGAAGAGTTCGAAATGGAACTGGCCGACAACGACAGGGCCAAGGACACCGATTCAGGCGTAGCGTCCGTGATGCGGCGGGCTGACGACGAAATGGAATCCGATCACGAACCGATCGATATTCCGGCACCCATCGCGGCGGTCTCGTACCAGTCTCAGGAAGACGAAGATCGGATGAGACAGCGCTAAGGCTGGTGCCTTGCATGCTTCCGTGACGATCATTGAGCCATCGAAAAAGGAGGGCAACGATATGAAGAAGATTACAGCCGCCTTGATGGCTTCGGTTTTCGCGGTGACGATAACGGCTCCGGCGAGAGCTGGCGATGCCGAGCGTTTGCTGTTCGACATCGGCATGGCAGTCGTCGGCGAGGGCATCAAAGCACTGAATAACAGGCCAAAAAGCCCGAAGACGACCAAACAGCAGAAATCCGCACCCGCCGCCCGTAGCCAGCAATCGGCTCCCCGCGCGCAAGCGGCCGCCCCGAGACCTGCCCGTGTTCCCGACGAGAATATACGGACGGCGCAGCAGAAACTGCTCGATCTCGGATACACCGAAGTCGGCAGCGCCGATGGGTTCGGGGGTTCGAATACCAGCAAGGCGATTGGCCTGTTCATGACCGACAACGCCATTTCGGGCGACCAGAAGGTCACACCCGATCTCCTGATTGCCTTGGGGTCGGCCAAAACCCGTCAGGAAATCGCAGCGGCTAAGACGTCGGCTATCGCCGAGGCCACAATGCCAGCGGCAACGGTAGAAGACGGCATCGTACACTTCTCGCCGAAGCCGGAGGACCTGGCTGCCGACGCCGAGCATATCGCGGCCGAAGAGGCTGTCGAACCCGAGGACTTCACCGACGACGACGTGACGCCTTCCGTTGCCGACGCGACCCCGATGGCACCAGCCATCGAACAGAAGGTTCCGGTTCCGGCTGACGTTGTCGAAACTGCTGCGATCCCGACAGCGCCCAAGGAAGAACCCGAGGTTGTCGTGGCTGCCGAACCGGTCATTGCGGAGCCTGCTGCAGAGGCAGTTGCCGTTGTAAAACCGAAGGCAACCGAGGAGGAAAATGCGGATGCCGACGGTGTCCGGAAGGTCAACGGCCTGACGGTTTCAGGCAATTTCTAAGGGGGGTGATATGAGCAATCAGAGTTCGGTTTTTATGTCGGCAATGCAAGGCAAGAGGGTTCTGTTTTTCCTCCCCCTGCTTCTGGTGGTCTGCGTGCTGGGACCATTGTATTTTATGGGTCGGCTTGGCGACTTGATCCCGGTGCCTAGCCCTGCAACCATGAGAAGCATCGGCTTTGTCGGCATCGTGATGAATGTCGTTGCCCTGGGCACGATGTGGCTGCTTGGTTGGTTTTCGGCTCTCAGGGTCGGCAATGCGGTGCCCTTCCCCATCAAGATCGGCGTCTGGGCTGGAACCGCTTTTTTTTATGTGTTGGCGATGTGGATATGGATTCCTCTGGTCCAGAGTTGGATTGAGGCGGCTCCAGGGATTTTGAAGTCATTCGTTGGTGGTGGAGCCGCGTAGCTATTTCTTGAGGGTAGGAAGGCACAGATACGCAACAACATTGACTCCCTGCTTCGCTAGCTATTGTTGTGAAAAGAAGCAAAACAAGAGCTAACGAGAAATCCGTCTGACAGGGATGTGCCATGTCGATGCCGAAAGTGCCTACCCGTGAGCTGATCGAATCCAAGGAGATCGCCGAGGGCAGGCACTACGACTTCAAGCGCCAAGTTGATCTTAGCGAGAAGCAGACCAGATCGACGAAATCATCCAAAGAGCGGTTCCTCGATGATATCGTAGCCTTTCTCAACGGTGGCGCTGGTCACTTGATCGTGGGGGTTGATGAGGAGGACGGCTATTGGCGCAGCTATCATCCGCTGACAGGCAACAAGGAGAAAATCCGGAACCAGTATTTGCAGGTGATCCAGGACAATATCAAACCGTTGCCATCCAAGGTTGATATTGAATTCATCGATGTCGATGATGGCTTCGTGATGGATATCCGCATCCCCGAGCACTCCAGCAGGCCCTACCAGAACGGAATATCTGGAGCATTTTATACGCGTTCCGGTTCGCGAAACCGAATCCTGACCGTAGGGGAGATTCAGGAGCTCCTGGCCAGCCGTGAAAGGATGGAGGGGGATCTTCAAAAGCGTTTTGCGATGGATGTGAATACCACTGGTCTTGAAGACTCGATGGTCCATATGCGGAACGCGCGGTCGGGCTTCAGCGTTTTTCAGGAAGAAAGCGAAGAAGAGATTGCACCTCGGCTCCATTTCGGGATTTTGCCGAGGCAGCACTACGACAGTACCCGCCCTCGCTACGCGTCTTCCCGAACCAATTCAAAAGCGATCCTGAATTTCGATGGAGGGATTCTGCCGCGACTTCGTGGATGCAGCGAAGGCTTCGAGGCGACCTCATCCCATCAGAGACTATTCGTCGGAACTGACTGGTACATCAGCGGTTGGATGAAGCACCCCTTTGAAACTCGACATGGTTCACCGGACTTGGCGAAGTTTGGGTCCGACCTGAAGGCTTTCTTCTCCTCGTTGAACAGCTTTCTTATCGAGGAGGGTATCGTTGGTCCCTACTGTTTGATGCTTTCGGTGGACAATCTGCAAGAAATATACCCGCGAGCTTCGGACGACTCTGTCGGAGATGGCCGCCCACGGCACTTTGAAAGGCTCGATGAAGAGGCGGTTGTCGCCGAGTTTGTCGATCAGTTGCAAAGTTCGCTGTACGGATAGTTGCCCCGAAATTTTCGGTTCCACATTACTTCATCCGCGGGGCATCGGGGATCCTTGGCGGTGGCGGGATATAAGGTTTCGGTGCCTTCGGCGGCGGCGGTATTATCGGCTCAGGTGCACTCGGTGGTTTCGGCTTCGGTTCAGGCTTCGCCGGTTGCCGCCTCATATCTTTCATTTCCTTGGTGCCGTCCGGGAAAGCCTCGATGGTTTCATCATCGTCCTGTCGCCGTGTCGGTCCTTCTGATGGTGCCTCTTCCGGTGGCGCATTTGTTGCTGCCGCCGCAGATGACTTGTTGGCGTTCATCGGGTCTTCAGTTTCCTGGCCACTTTGCTTCCCGACTATATGGCTGGCGCTGCTTTCGAACTCCTTCTTGATGTCCGCCAGGTGATACGATGCCATGTCGGTTTCAAAGCGGCCGGGATATGAATCGACACGGAACTGGCGATCCAGTGAGATGTTGCCATTGCCGGAACTCGTGAATCCGAACGTTGCGCAGCCGCCGTCGATCTGAACACCGGATCGCGACAACAATCTGGCGTCAAACTGCTTACCGATGTTCTCTGGGATAGGCATCGACACCGAGAGTCCTCCCGATGCCGATTTGCTGATCGAGATCCTGCTCATCGCGACACCAACCGATTATGGTCTTCATCGTTGTCGATTGCGATCTGCAGTTCACGATGGGCGACCATTTCACGGGCGGTGCCGACCGCATCCAAGAGATCGTCTGTGTAATAGGCGGAGCCTTCGTCTCCCGCGACGTGACCATGGGTTCCCTGAACGAAATCGACCTTGTATTCGCCGATCTTGTTCTTCGTCAGCGAGATGCCGTCGTCGGACAGTTCTGCCTTCGCATAGACCATGTGTTCGTGGGAGCCTTCGATAACGGGCTTCAACGGCAACGCCAGTCCGGTCGGTGACGCTTCTTCGATGCGTCCCTTCATGTCGAAGGTGAGATCGACAGGTCGTCCGTCGACCGTTCTCCCCTGCTCGAAGACCAGCGCCTTGCTTGAGGCATCGGCGGCGTCACGCAGGCGATCCACCTCATCTTGCGAGATTACGCAGTACCCGGCGTCCATGCTTTCGTCGCTGTCCCATCCGAATTGCTTCATGAAATCAGATTTCGCGGTATCGGCCTTGTCTTGGATGACGGCGACCAGCTCCTTCTGGTTGTCCCTGACCAAAGAAGCCAGATATTCGCCATGGGCACCGTCGTCGGATTCGAATTCATAACCGTCCTGGACGCCTGCCAGTTGGACGTCGACCACCTGGTATGCCTCGTCAAATTTGACCTCGACGGCGAAGTGATCGTGGCCGACTGACGCCTTGTACGTTTCCATGTCACTGTGATCGATGTCGCCCGCAGGCGCAGAGTATTCGGCTTTCACAGGTGGGTGCCGTGCCGCTTGGGCTTCGGCTGCCAGGATGGCGGCATCCTTGTTCAGGTTGGCTTCGTGGTGTTTGAACAGGGCTTCCTCGAAGCGGCCCTGATAGCTGGCAGCGTTAAACCGGCGATCCAGCGAGACCTTGTCGCCATCAACATCGAGCTTGAGTTCGAACCTGTCATCAGGCTGGATATCGACATTGGCTCGTCTCAGGATGTTCAGCGAGAACTCCTCCTGAAGGGCATCGGGGATCGGCACCAAGGCAACGTGCTGGCCGTTGTCCTCGCGAAGGCCGAGTTTCGCCTTGTCCGAGCGCTCCTTCGCGGCATCAGGATTAATGCGATCATGATGAGGCAGAATGGACGCCTCGATTTCAGTTGTCATTCCCCTCAGGAAAGGCTCGAGTTCATCCCGGTATTCCTGCTCACCGCCGATGTCCTCGCCCCTGTAGATGCCGACGTATTCAGGGTTGCCCAGATGATCGGACACCTCGATTACCGCTGTTTCAACCTTGCCGTTGCGTCCGAATGCCACCTCGTAGAGGTCGTTTTTCCTGTGAGGATCTTGACCCTTGTAGTCAACGACGCCGATGATGCCACCTTCGAGAGCTTCATCGCGAGATTGTTCCTCCGCCAGTTCTTTAAGTTGATCGGGATCGTCCGTATTGGCTGCATAGAATGCGCTCCAATATTCGGACTGTTTCTCGTCATAATATCTGGTCTCTTCCTCGTCATAAAAGATGTCCTCAACCACTTGGCTGGCGACATCCGAAACAGGCGAGGAAACAGCGGAATCAGGTCTCCGACGATGAGCAGGATCGTCCTTTCCGGAGGACATCAGGTCGTTCAGGTCACCGGATTCCAACGTTGCCATCACGCTGTCCACGACGCTGCGTTCGTATTCAGTGCTTTCTAAATTTGCCATTTTCGTTCCCTCCTGTTGGGTTTCTGATTGCTCAGGCCGCCGGCGGCGACCATGAATCCGAATTCGCCGCCATGCGGCTGATTTCTTCGATGAGGTCCGGGTTCCGCTCGAGATAAGTGGCGAACAGCCGACGCTCGACGGCAGCCATATGGGCGATGCCGGATTCGTCGTGTTCGATGCGGTCGTTGATGTAGCCGACCTGCAGGACGGGGAGAGACGCCACGTTCAGGCCCGTTGACCTGATATGAGCCAGGCGGAATTCCTTCATCTCGGCATCGGACAGGCTGACAGTCACCCGGTATGTGTCGTTGCCGATTGGGTCGATTTCGTAATCCATGAAGTCCCGCCTTTCGTAATGCCTATGCGAAAATAACTCGCTCTATATCATGATATGTTGTGGAGTCTGTCGGCGCAAGAAACCAACTGTTTCTTTGTTTCTTTCATGAGAGCGAGTGAACATCCGTGGTGTAACAAGGAGGTTTCCGACGATGAAAAACGCTCTCGCAATGATGAAGAATCTCATGGACATGATCATGAAATTCATCATGTCTGTCCTTCGCGCGCTGTTCGGGTGGGCGGTGCCTTCAGGGGGCGGCGGCTATTCTGTGCCTGCGGCACCTAAGGTGGCGGGGAAGCCGGACGAAGAGTCCGAGGCGGCCGAGCCTGGCCTTGAGATGTCGCCAGAACGGAAGCTGACGATGTGTTCAGATGCCGCCATAGCTGCCATCTTGGCATATGCCGGGACGCCGAAGGACAAACGATCGGCGGTCGATCTCACGGAAGTTCTCGCGCCCCAGCGGACATGGCTTCTTGGTATCGCGGCTGGGGGCGATGAAAAGACTTTGGCAGCCCTCGCAAAAATGGAGCCGGACAAGGCGCGCGATGCCGTGCTGATGGCCGTGGTGAAAGCCAGGTCGGGGATGACGAAGCATCTGACCCGTGATGAGCGTCTCCGTATTGTGCGCGAGGCGTCATCCGTGGGTGAGGAACTCATCGCGGACGAGAAAGAGAGGCGGGATGGGCCGAGATCGGCACCTGCGCCTCGAAGGCGCGCGATGGGATTTTAAGGGAGTTGGGCAAGCCTTTGTCTTTAAGATTGGGAGAGGTGGATAGGCCAACGCCAAGACAAACCATGGGCTGCATGTGGATTGCGCCCTTCCCCCCCAAAGCGCCTACAGATCGAATAGGCTCATTTGACGTCCCTCGAGCTCTGATATGAGGCGCGCCTTGGTTTTCGAGCTTCGAAACAGTTGGTAATGTGCGGTGGCCTTCACGCTGGTGCATGCTCTAGCCACAAGAGCAATCGCTTCGAGTACCAATGTCCTCGCCTCTTGACCTGTAGGCAACGGTTTTGCGTTTTGAGTGAGGATTAGTTTGGCTGCGTAAAGCACGAACCAGTGGCCGTAAACTAGGTATTGGCTTTCACCAGTCGGCTCGATGGCATCTCTCTGCTTGGCAACGTGGGCATCACGCATCTCCTCGATTAATCTGTATAGTTCGACCAATCGACAGAGATCATCGACGCGGTAGTTTTCGTTGAATATCTGATGGAACCGATCACCAAATATTGTGTCTGAATCTGCCTTCGCCCGGTCCGGCTCCATCAGTTGGAACGAGAGTAGGATTTGCCCGAGTTTGAGTGCATCAATCCGCTTCTTTGGATCACGGTCCGCATGCATGTTCCTTTTTCGCTCGAAGAAGTATCCTTGGTCGTGAAAGCCGAGCTCGAGCTTCTTCAGAGCTGGATGGTTTGCGCGGAGGTCTCTGGACTGAATACGAGCCTGACTGTTTGTTGCTACGGCTACCCTTTCCGCTATGTCTTCGCGATCCGTTGCGTAAATTCTCACCATTAGCACAACATTTTCAAATGCTTCTGGAGCGCGCTTATAGGCTTCGAGTAGCGAATGGGAAGTCTGAGCGCCGTTTACTATCTGAAAATCTTCGATCCGGATTTTCGGATTGGAATGCCCTTTATTGAAGGCATATTGCTTGCAGGTGATGGTGATGCCGTTGTTGAGATACCAGAACAGATGGCTGTCGTGAGACGTCGCCGTCTCGATGATGTTGCCGTTGTAACCGCCATTAGCACCGAGGAAGATGCGGAGGTTTTCGTCGAACAGGTGTCGCTTGATCGACTTGCCATCTGCAGTCCCGATAAGGTCCACGAACGACCCCGCATCGACAGATGCGATGACGCCTCTGATGTCTCCGTCAGTGCGTTCGAAGGCCTCCTTTCCGATAACCTGAAGGTACCCCACTTCGGACTCGCGCCCCGCCGCCCCAATGTCTCGCATAATTTCCGCTGGGCCGTAGACTTCGTGATAAACCGAATAAAGCGTCTTAAGAGAGCTTTCCAATATTGTCTCGGCGGACGCAGAGAGACCTTGACCATTTGTGCAGAAAACGACTTGGTAGCGGCAAACGACACCGTGTTCGTGGAGGTTCCAAATCCTGGACACCGCTTCGGTCAGCTGCAAATTTCCGGTCTGTAGGAGACGTGGCTCCTTGTCGAACACAGCATGCAGAAAGGATGCTATTTTTAAGACTTCGCTGTCGTTGATCGTTCTGTCGGTAGACTTCAGCGATGTGCGATGTTTCGACTGGAATATGAAGACCTCCGCCCTCGCATCCCGTTCCAAGATCTCAATCGCGTCAACACCTAGATCGTTACCGCCGTCAACGATCATTTCAGGAAAATCTGAGGCTCGGTCGGGGAAGTATTGCTCCAACACAAGGCCAAGAAATCCCTTGGAATGGTCCTTCGCGGCATGACGCTCCATCGAAGCTTGTACGCGGGCATCAATGATATCCCATTCGACGGCGGATAGTGCGGGCATCAGCGTTGAACCTTGGTGTAGATACTAAAATCTTTACCCGTTATGCACGTGTCTTGCATCGACTCGATGAATGTATTCAACACAATTCAGAGCATATGAGGTTTGAATAATCGCTAAAGTGAAAAAGAGAGATCGGGATCACCGACATAATGTCAGCTTTCGAGACCTGCCTCCCCAAATTTGCCGTTCCACTTCCTGCCAATAATTGCCGATTCATCCTGAACTGTGGACATTTTATCGTCCAGTTGCCAAAATCGGAGGCTGCCGTTCTATTCGGAGTTGGTGAACGCGGCTTGCTGGCCGGATTTTTTGGAAGTTGCATGACGAACGCTTTTCCACATGGCACAGTCCATGAAGCAGGTGAGGATCTTCAGGCAGCCTTGCGCTCAGACCCGAATATCTTTGTGCCGTGGGAAAACCTGACGCCGCTCGGCCGGAATGAATTCATCTGCTGGGTGGAAGACGCGAAACAATTAAAGACGCGCCAGCGACGCATTGAACGAACCTGTGAAGAACTGCTGGAAGGCAAGAAACGCCCCTGCTGCTGGGTCGGCTGCATTCATCGCACCGACAAAGCGCCAAGCCGATGGCAACAGGCAGTCTTGATTGATCAGCAAGGGAAGAGCAGGCAGTGAACTGACCCGGGCGATTTCCCCGTTGTCGTTCCTCCCGGGAAACAGCTGCGGGACTTACTCCCCAACTTCCTCCGACCCGAAATGACAAGGGAGGCCGTCGAGCCTCCCTTTCAGTTGCCGCAACACCGCGTGGGATCAGGCCGCCACGGCTTCAGCGATCCGCTTGGCGACTTGCCGCTTGATGAGTTCGTTCGACATCTTGCGGGCCATCGACCTCGCATTTGCGATCTCGTTCCGCACCAGGGTGACGAGTTCGGCAAGGACATCGTAGCAATCGTATAGGGAACGCCCATCATACGCTGCCTGCTTCATCCGACGGAACACCATGTACTTTTCGACGGCATTCCGAGACAGATGTACATACGGCGAGAGGGTGTCCTTGCGGAACTGGTCGTATTCAGCCAGCAGCGCGTCGACCTCCTCAGCCTTCGCGGTGACCGCCTTGTTCCAGTCGTTGGTGCGCCTGGCATTGCGGGTTTCACGGATGGCTGCACCGATGCCCGCGCCCAGACCTTTGGCGGCCGCCATCATGCCGTTGGAAAGCAAAATGCTGCCGACGGCCACCGAGGCGTACATCATCGTGAGATCGGGTTCACCCTTCCTTGCCATCGCGTTTCTCCTTCTGCTCGGCAGCTTTCTGATCGAGAAGTTCCCGCAATCCGGGATACTCGTCCGCCCAGCCGCCTTTGCCGAATGCCTCCCAGTCAAAGTCCTCGCTCATAAAGCTGTGAATCCTCTTCCTGCTTGCGATCGACAACGCGACGGTTTAATAGCATATGCATATGAGCAAGACAACTTGGTAATAGGATACGAGGACGCTAGCTTGATTTATGGTTACGCTTGCCTGTCGCCTTTCGAGAAGACAGACGCCCACGCTGCACAGATGGAAGCCTTGTCCGACACCAACGAGATCGTCTCGGAGAGGGAACCCCTGAAAGCTCGAATACGCCCTGCCCTGCTTTCGCTCGTCGGCAATGTGAAGGACGTCGATAATTGGTGGCTCAAGTACCCCGCACCCGAACGTGTTGTCGGCCGACTGCAGGAAGGCGATGTCCTGGTCGTCACCGATCTTGCCCGTCTCGGCTACAATGCGGGGGCTTTCGGCAAGGTGATTGAGGAGGTCCTGCACGTCGGGGCATCGGTTCATGTGCTGGAAGACAATTTGAAAATCAAAAGCACCCGTGAAACGGCCTATCGCATCCTGCGGGCCTCCGCGGCCGCCGAATGGAAAGTTCAGGGCGACAGCACGCGGGGCGGACATCTTGAAGGGCGCAAGCGAGGCCATGTTTTCGGCCGCCCTCCGATCCTGACGAAACGGCAGGAAAACGAGGTATTCAAACTGATTGACGGCGGCATGTCCCAGACAGACGTCAAAAAGCACATGCGGACGAAATACCCTGAACTCGATCAGGATGAGCGCGGCTTCTCGCAGCCCACGATATCGAGAATGTTGAAGCGCAGGCGCGAGAAGAAATGAGTTTTTCCCTGCCGCCAGAGCCCGGCCCCGGACTTATGTGGAACCGCAAGGGCATTTTACGGGATCTCGTGGCCTGCACGGGCATGCGCGTACCCGAAATCGCGGCTGTGTTCGATATCCCGCTGCACACCATGACGGCGCTTCATTCCGCGCGGAACCTGCTACGGCCGAAAGACGAAATCATCGGCAAGGTGCTGGGCCTCGTCAGCCGTCATGTCGACGTGGTAATCCAGATCGGGCGCTCACTCGAAGCCGAGAATCCCCTGTCCGAAGCAGAATTCGTCAAAGCGTTCGCACTCGAAGCCCACTTTGCGGCCATCGATGCCATTGGCGAAGACGCCAAGGCAAGAGTTCGAATTCCTGGACGTGTCGGATACATCTCTATGATCCATGTCGCCGGCGGCGACTGGAAAGAGACCAAGCGGAACGCCATCGTGGGGACAGATGTTGCCTACCGCCAGCACTATCGGCGACTGATCCAGGACCCTTTTCCGATCGTGATCGACGGGGAGCCTCTCCCAACAGAGCCGAGAGCGCGGCGGAAGCGTCTGCTTTCGTGGGTAATGAGAGGGCTCAATATTCAGCGACAGGAACTCGCCCGTCGGGTTGGCCTGCAGAAGGTGTCGATCGATTCATGGCTTGGGGCCGGATATCCCGTGTCGCCGAACGAACTCGTGTTGAATGGTCTGATCCGCGTGTATCTGAAATGGGCGATCGATGCGCAGGAAGAAATCCGTGTCGGCAGGATCGACATCACGCGGCCGTCGTTGCCTGACGATTGGGAGTACGAGGTCGAAACCGGAGATTTCGAGCCTGAACCCGAGCCTCCGGTACCGCAGATCATGGCGGACAAACTTCTTCGCAAGAAGGCGAAGTAGTCACAGAAGCCGTGAAGTCGTCTGAAGTGTCAGGGGTGACCTTTGGCCGCGAAAGCATTGAATTTCTGAATAAAAATCCCATATTAGACAAGCAATATGGAGAACAGAAAATCATGCAGGTAGTAGCGAGAGAGAAACCGGAAAACAGACACGTGCGCGCCGACAGGATTTCACGTGAATATATCACAGCAGAACGTCAAGTGCGTGAGAAGAAGACAGCAAGGCTGCGTGAAATGCGCTTGAAGATGGAACGAATGGCTGCGTGATCAGTCAACAGCTACGGAGCGCTGTCTTTACCAGCCTCGACTGAGATCAGCACGATTGTGAATTAAGGCGGTCCACCATGAAGGTAGGCCGCCTTCAGTTTTTTGTGCTTAGGGAGTTGAGCAAACCCTGACTGGAAGGTTGGGAGGGGTGGATAGGCCGAGCCTTACCAATCGGCGGATTGGTTCCTTGCGTGACGACCGCCTACCCTCTCGAAAACAGCGAGGGGGTGCCCGATGTCAACGGATTACAGAGATCGCTACCAGACGATTGCCGATTACGCGAACCAGGCGGTCGAACGCAAATTTCCCTGGTGGAAGGCCGGAAAGGTCGACGGTGAACAAATTCGTCACGCGCACGACGAGGCTAAAGAATTCATTCTTGCGCAAGGTGGCAACCCGGATCGGAGTTCGCATTTCGATGACTGCAAAGTCAAAATGTACCCGCCCGAATATGGCGGGAAGGTCTACCTCGAGTTGTCGGTTCCGGGTCGGGGTGCGGTTTCCGTACGCGGCAGCGCGCAGTCAAATTTGGTTCCCGGCACGGAGCAGCGGCTTCAAAAAGAACTGAATCCCATGGACCGCAAATGGTTGACGGTCGAGATCGGCGAGAACCTGAAGCGGGGGCAGGAACTGAAGGGCGAAAGATGCCAACCTCAGTCCACGTGGACCCGCATCGATCTTGAAATCCATCGGCGAGAGAGCTTCGAGGCTGCCAAGGCCCAGGCGGTCGAAGAACGGAAGGCGCAGACAGCCCGTCCGGGACCACCCGCATTTCTGTTCTCGAGGCAGCCCGAACGCGAAGTCATGAAGTGATGTTATGGCGTCGCTCGTTGGTATAGCACCCAAACTATCGAAACTGATCCCCCTGCTGGCATCCGATCAGCCCGGCGAAGTCGTCAGTGCCGCGGCCGCGATCTCCAGAACCTTGCAGTCGGCAGGATGCGATTTCCACGATCTCGTGAAAGCCATCGGATCAAATCCGCCGGCGGCGCAGGGGAAAATGGATTTCGCTGATTGCGATGACGAGGAACGTGATCTCGATACCTGCTCTGCCATGGCCGAGTTCTGCTGTCGATATCCGGATGCCATGAACGAGAGAGAGGCGTCGTTCGTTCGGCAGATGAGGGCCAAGTTGGTGCTCGGAGGTGGCTACAGCATCAGTCCGAAGCAGAAGGCCTGGCTGGAAATCATCTATGGCAAGCTGAGCCGCCGGCGGCGCTAGACAGCAGGAACGATATCAAAATAGAGCGTGAATGCACCCTCCCCCGGTCGGTGGAATGCCCTGGAAAAATGTGCACGGATGCCATTGAAATCGGCGGGTTCAGAACGTCTGATCCGCATCATTTCCTGAGGCGTGAGCGTGACAACAGTAGAGGCGACGATATCTTCGCCCGTTCCCAAAAGGTCATTGACCCATTCAATCAGCGCGGGGCCAAGGACGATATATACGAGTGAACCGAGAACAGCCAGCGCAGGACCTACGACGGGGACTTGTGCAAGTCCATCAACGGCACCTTCGGCTGCTTTATCGACTGCCTTCTCAACGATCTTCTCATATTCATCGGGGTCTCCGGTATCGTGCTCTAGCGCCGTGACCGAAAAAGCGAGACCGATTGGCGGGCCGCTGTAGATTTCAATTGTCTCAAGCCGTATTTCACCTTCATCGACGTCATCATAGATATGTGTTCGTTTTTTATTTTTCATTTCGAGATCGGTTGGAAGAATTCCGAAAATATAATACGGCTCGTCGGCCAAGGAGAATTCAGCAGACTCCCTCACGCAGCGAAAGCCGAGATATCTCACAGCCACAGGTCGGTTCATCTCGCGGACGTATTGCAGCAGGTAACCTGATGACGGCCTATCGGCTTCCGATGCAGGCACCAAGGGTGCCTGCACGATAATATCGAGCGTGTGATATTGCGGGGATTCCTGCACCCCCTCAACGATAATTTGAACTTGTGCCGGGCCGATTTCGAAGAAATGCTTGGTCACAAGCACCTTTAGGGACGTCGTCACGCTACCTGCTGTCGGCACCACGAAGCGAGATTTTATGGCGTCGGCAGGGCTTGAAACGGACAGCGTGATCTCGGTGTCGAGCGAACCCGGCAGCGACACGACGAGACCGATCTCCCCCCATTGTTCCTGATGCAAAACGACCGGGTTCTCGGCCGCTGTGATGGATACCTTGCCGACCATAAACCGGATCGGGATTTCAACAGGCTCGTCGCCGAGGCCTTCGATATGAAGACTTGCCGTACGCATACCGGGGGTTACCCCACCGCGGGCGATCACGTGGCCTTGCACGTGTTGATTCGGCAGCACGGGGAGCGGCTCTCCCGCTTTGGCACGGCCAGTCTCCACCCACTGGACGGCATGGGCTCCTCCAGGGTGCACATCACCTCCTGGATGGTGATCTTCGTAGTCGTAGGCTGAGTCGTGGCGCGGCGGCTCATCCGACGGCACCATTTTGGAGGCGACAAAATCCTCGATTTCAAAGACCGCACCGTCGCCGACTATCGAGACGACCAGCGTGGACGGTGAGAAAATTTTGACGACAAAATCCTGTCTGGCATCTTGGCCAAGGTCTGCATGCATGCGGATCAATGGGGGCAAAACGGAAGCGTCCGGCATTGCTGCCTCCTGGGTATGCCCAGCCGCCGAACGAAAAAGACTGCCCGCAGACGAGGCCAAAATCAACCCGCGCGGGGCGGCGGCCCGCGACTCCGGTTCGGTTAGCGCCAAACGGATGAATGGGACTACCTAATTTGGTCGAGGGTAGATGGACCGCAGGGACTGGAAGACTTTTGATTTCCCTTTGCCAGCAGAGCACGGCTGTAACGAAAGCGTGCCCCGTGTTGAGGAGACGTTCGAACGGATCACAGTGACCGAACCCAATCGATAAACATCTTAATGGGCTTCTCGTTGCCTCGTCTGGCTAAATGCGTGAGGTACCATCCGCCTGGCTGCATGACGTCTGTTTCAATGGGGATAACGAGATTTCCGCTGCGAAGATCGGCATCAACTAAAAATTTGGGCACTACCACGATTCCTTGCCCGTTTATTGCTGCTTCGATCGCCAACAAATTACTGTCAAACAGAGGCGACGATTTCTGCGTTAACGTGGTGAGGCCAATGCTTTCGGCCCATATCGATGCGTCTTCGTCTGTACCCGACACAGCCAGAATTGGGATATTCCTGAGGTCTTCGGGACGTTTGACAGTGTCGGCAATTGCTTTCGAGCAAACTGCTACAAGGTGCTCTCGCCGCAAGAGTGTGTACGTTACGTTTGGTCGGTCGGGCGTACGCGTATAGATGAACCCGACATCAGCGCGATCAGGGATGAATTCCCAATCCAGAAGGCTTGCATCGAGGCTGACGGCAACTTTAGGCGCAACTTCCTTGAAATGTGGGAGCTTTGGAATGAGCCAGCGCACGGCGACGGTGACGTAGACCTGTACGGTCAAGGCTCCTTCGGTTGGCACCTCGCGAATGAGGTCAGTTGTAATCGCTATGCGATCCAAGGATTCCTGCACAACCGGGTAATAAATTCTCCCCTTCTGGTTGAGTTCTACCCGGCCCGGGAGTCTGCGAAAAAGAGCCGTGCCCAAATAGCGCTCCAATGACGCAATTTGGTGGCTGACAGCCGATTGGCTCAGGTTCAACTCCTTTGCCGCGTCCTTGAAACTGAGCAGACGGGCAGCCGCCTCGAATACTCTCAAAGCTGTCAACGGTGGGAGTGCTCGATGGATCATATGTGCATCGCAACATGAAATTTATTCAAGTGAGCGTAACTTCTTATCGTTTGCAACAGCAAGTGAATTTTTGCTTCGTGTTCAAAACCAATAATGGTGGGGAAACATGATGAAACGTAGTTGGTTGAAAGCCTCAACTCTCGCTCTCGCTGCATGTACATACCTGTTTCCGTCAACCCTCGCTTTTGCGGGAGAAAACTGTGTTCGCGTTCTCGGCTATGAGTCCGACGGCGTAAAGCAGACGATGGACCCAGCTGGCCTGATCGGTACAGACAGTGTCTATCACATAAGAGCGGTCTATGAGCCGCTCGTCGACCGCAGTAACTCCATGAAACCCATTCCTGTCCTTGCAGAGTCATGGGAATCGAACGCTGACGCGACAGAATGGACATTCCACCTCCGGAAAGGCGTTAAATTCCATGACGGCTCGGATTTCGATGCCTCCGATGTCGTTTATTCGTATCGAAGGCTCCTGGATCCGGCGATTTCACCCGGGGGCTTTTCAACACTTGCCTTCCTGGACGCCGATGGAATCACCGCCGTTGACGATCATACTGTGCGGTTCAAGGTGAAGGAGCCTGTCGTCGAACTGCCAATGCTGATCGCCACGAAATATGCGCTAATGGTTCCCGATGGCGCAAAGAGCTCGGAATTATTGGTCAAGGGTGACGGCACGGGCCCGTTTATGCAGGAAAAATTTACAGTAAACGGCCCGGTGCGCGTTATGCGGCGCAACCCAAACTACTGGCGTCCCGGGCTTCCAAAGGCGGAATGTCTTGAAATAACAACTAGCCTTGAACCGACTTCGCGTCTTTCAGCTCTGTTGTCGGGTACCGTCGACCTGTCTCTTACCGTTGACCCGGCAAGCCTGATTACCTTGAAGGACAATCCGGCCGTCGACCTCGTCTCAACACCTGGAGCGACCTCTCTGTACATGGCGGTCTGGACCGATACCCCACCGTTCGATGACGTTAGGGTGCGCGAAGCATTGAAACTTGTCATGGATCGTCAGATGATCTTGGACACCGTCTTGTTGGGATATGGGGAAATTGGCGGTGATACGCCAATACCGCTCAGTTCGCCGCTGGGTCTAGGTACGGCCCCGATGGCTGCTGACACCGAGCGCGCGAAATCCCTGCTGGCGGAGGCAGGCCATCCCGACGGAATAAGCATTGATCTGTATACCTCGGATTCTTATCCTGGGATGCTGCTTCTGGCCCAGGTTTACGCACAGATGGCGGCCCCTGCGGGTATCAAAGTCAATGTTATCACGTCTCCTGCGGAAGGGTACTGGGACACTGTGTGGCTCAAGAAGCCAGCCGTCATCTCTTACACCGCCGCCCGTCCGCCCGCCGAGGCCCTTACGCTTTCGCTTAACAGCAAATCTGAATGGAATGAAACGCACTGGAAGCGGGCCGATTTCGATCAGCTTGTTGTAAAGGCAGGCCAGACGCTGAACGAGCAGGAGCGCAATGAATTGTACCGCGATGCACAGCGCATCGTTGCGGAAGAAGGAGGCATGATCTTGCCCGTTTTTACGTCCGTCGTGGCAGGTTTGCGTAAGGGATGCTCGGGCTACGAGCCTAACGTCGATGTGAACCGTATCGACTATTCGCAACTGCATTGCGATCAATAGCCCGTAGAGTTTCCCCGAACTATATCGCAACGAATCCATCGGTGCCAACTGGCACCGATACGAGGCTATTTGCATGACCCTCTCGCTTCTCTCCACATTTCTTGGCTGTTTCGCCGATGAATTGGATCGACAAGATATGGAAGTCGTAAGAGCACCAGCAAATCGCCTGCGTACCCTAAAAAATGACTTATCGAATATTAATAAAGTGCCGAAGGCACGTGTACCCGTTCAGTCGATTTGTGAAGAGGAGCTGCGGTCTTATAACTCGCCATTGGCAAAATCTCTTGCTGACCTTTTACTTGAAATCCACGTTACCCGGAGCGAGGCCTATTTGGCAGCTCCACCAAGCCCGGATTTCGGCGATAACTATGGGTATGGAATTATTTGCGGCCCGAACAAAGAGCCGCCTCCTTTAATTGCCGACACGGGGATCGCTTTTGGCTTGATGCTTCTTGGACCAGGAACACACTACCCGCTTCATCATCACCCAGCAGACGAGATTTATTACACAGTTACGGGGCCTTCGTCCTGGCAAGCAGGAAATGCTCCTTGGTCTTCACGGAGCGCGGGAGAAATCATTCATCATCCCTCGTGGGTTCCACATGCGACACTATCGGGCGACAGGCCGCTCGTACTCTTATACATCTGGCAGGGTGACCTTCTAACCGATGCAGTTTTTGTTCCCCCTTTTAAGGGGCTGGTCACGGCCGTGTCAGGAGTTGGGTCGAGATGAGGATATTCCGATTTGTCATCACCAGGATCTCCCTCTCTGTCCTTACGCTGCTGCTTGTATCGCTTCTGATTTTTCTGATACTCGAGGCACTCCCAGGTGATGTAGCAACGCGTATCCTCGGGCGTGACGCCACCGAAAAGGCGCTCGAGATTCTTCGCTCCCAACTTCAACTCGACCAGCCAGCTCTGCTCAGATATCTCCATTGGCTTCGTGACTTGTTGCACGGCGATCTGGGTGTTTCGCTCGCAACGGGGCGTCCGATCGTTGACGTCCTTGGCCCTCGCATCGTGAATACGCTACTTTTGTCGCTGTTTGCCTTTGCGATTTATCTTGTTTTGGCGATCGTTCCCGCAATCATCCAGGCCACCCATCGGGGTAGTGTGATCGACAATGCGATCTCGGTAGTGACGTTGTTGCTGTTATCGCTCCCGGATTTCCTGCTCGCGACCATCCTGCTTTTTGTCTTCGCTGTTGCTATTCCAATCCTGCCTGCCCTGGCTACGGTTTCTGACACGAGTGGTTGGCAAGAACATCTCCGCGCTATGGTTCTTCCGGCCGTCACCCTTGCGATTATTATGGCGGTCTATGCAATTCGCATCTTACGAGACAGCCTGATTGAGGTTTTGCGGTCGGACTATGTACGCTTGGCGGAGCTAAAAGGGCTGAGGCCTTCTGCAGTGCTTTGGCGACACGCATTGCCGAACGCGATTGTTCCGGCACTGAACGTTACCGCCCTCAACCTCGGGTTCCTTATCGGAGGCGTCGTGATTGTAGAACGCGTGTTCTCTTATCCAGGCTTTGGCACGCTTCTGATTGATGCGCTGCAATTACGCGACGTTACCCTGATCAAGGCAACGGTCATGATCAGTGCGGCGGTTTACATCGCGGCCAACCTCGTAGTGGATATCGCTGCGATCTTGCTTCAACCCCGATTGAGGGCTGGATCATGAGTCTTGCCAAGTCATCAGCCCGTAAATGGGTGCCTTCTCCTCGTGTCCAATTTGGGTGGTGGCGGGCCATGCCCGGTGCATTCAAAACGGGATCGATCATCCTCGCTGCTCATGCACTGTTCGCACTCATCGGGATATTCTGGACCCCCTATGGCTTTGCTCAAATGGCGACCGGTATTCCGCTCTCAGGAATGTCGTGGCAGCATCCAATGGGCATCGACCAAATCGGGAGGGATGTCCTGAGCCGCTGCATGTATGGGGCCCACATCGTTTTGCTGCTTGCATTCGCGGGCACCGTCCTGGGGATGGTCGCCGGGACGGTTCTAGGTCTCCTGTCCGGATACCTCGGCGGTTGGTTCGATGAAATCGTCCAGCGTCTTGTCGAGGCCATGATCAGCATTCCATTTCTCGCTCTGGCGCTCGTGTTGATCATCGCAGCCGGGCCTGCTCTTGCCGGGCAGCCCCTGCTCATTGCCATTGTGGTTGCCTTTGTCTACGCCCCGCGGACCGCCAGAATCGCACGGGCTGCGGCGATGGAAGTCGCTACCAGGGAGTATGTCGCAGCTGCCCAGTTGCGGGGTGAGGGCATCTGGTCGATCGTATTGCGTGAGATCCTCCCCAATACGGCAAACGTACTTCTTGTCGAGTTTTCATTGCGCCTAAGCTATGCGCCCGTGCTTATCGGTGCGCTAGGGTTTCTGGGTTTCGGCATCCGGCCCCCCACCCCTGAATGGGGTCTGATGATCAGTGAGAACCGCAATTTGCTGATCGCCTCTCCTGTAACCGTTTTTGGACCGGGCCTCTGTTTGGCGTCGTTGGTCATCGGGTTCAATCTCTTTACCGATGGATTATCGCGTGCGCTGGGCGAACGTCCTGTCATCGGGGCTTGAAGAATGACGAAGTTCATCGAAATTCGTGACCTAAGTATAGCGTACCCAGGAAAAGGGGGGTGGGTCGACGTCGTTGAGAACGTATCCTTTGACATTAATCGAGGAGAGACATTTGGACTGGTGGGAGAATCCGGCTGCGGGAAGTCCACCATAGCCTATCGCCTCCTTGCCTATGGTGCCTCGACCAGTCGTGTAAGGACCGGTCAGGTACTGTTTGAGGGTACTGATCTTCTCAAGCTTGATTCCCGATCACTGAGAGGCATGCGCGGTAACCGTATAGCGCTTGTTCCACAAAACCCGACGACGTCATTGAGCCCGGGTATGCGCGCTGGGTCGCAAATTCGAGAGATGATCAAACGGCACCGGGCGCTTCCAAGCGGCTTGTCGATGGACAAACGGATCTCCGAACTCTTCGCGATGGTTGGACTGCCCGATGTCAGCCGTCGCTACCCTCACGAATTGTCGGGTGGCCAGCAGCAGCGGGTGACGATTGCAATGGCCGTTGCTTGCAACCCGGATTTACTCGTTCTTGATGAGCCGACTACTGGCTTGGACGTCACGACTCAACGCCAGATCATTCAACTGCTGTCGGATTTGAGAAATAGTATCGGGATGGCAATGCTTTACGTCACCCATGATCTCGCCCTGCTTGCGCAGATCGCCGATCGCGTAGGTGTGATGTATGCCGGTCAGATTGTGGAAGTTGCCGATTGTTCAACTTTGTTATCGCGACCCACTCACCCCTATTCTCGCGGGTTGATAGCATCAATTCCGACTATCGAGCTAGGCGAAGCAGGATTCCATGGGTTGCGCGGTGTACTCCGTAGCGATCAAATTTCAGTAGGGTGTAAATTCGAACCCCGTTGCGATTTCGCAGGCCCGGAATGTCGCTCGACACCACAGGCACTTGTGTCCATTGCAGACAAGCATTCCGTAGCCTGTATGCGGTGGACCGATATCTCTATTACGGCGACGGCTCCACTCAAAACTTCAGAGGTTCACAGTCTGCGCGGGCATTCTCCGCCCTCATTGTTATCGGTATCGAATCTGGCATTGTCCTATGCTAGGCCCAGTAGGCTGCGAAAACTGTTCGGTAGGGCACAGACAATTGTCGCGCGTGACATCAACCTTGAGATTCCTTCTGGCGAGGTCCTCGCGTTGGTCGGAGAATCCGGCAGCGGGAAATCAACTATTGCCCGCGCAATCAGTGGACGGCTTTCGCCTATGTCGGGCAGCCTTAGCTTGGGCGAAAATTTGCTGGAGCCAACTCTTGGCCGCCGGACGAGTCAGCAGCTGAGAGAAATCCAGTATATATTCCAAAACCCCGATGCATCGCTCAATCCACGACATCGAATCCGGAGAATACTCCAACGGCCTCTGGATCATTTTGGGGTCGAACGGGACCTCAAGGCCATCGAGATTGCATTGGAAAATGTGGGGCTTCATGCTGGCTATCTGGATCGTTTCCCTGATCAGCTGTCCGGCGGCGAGCGGCAAAGAATAGCAATTTGTCGTGCTCTGTTGGTAAACCCAAAACTGTTGATCTGCGACGAGATCCTTTCTGCCCTCGATGTGTCCGTTCAGGCAAAAATCGTTGAACTTCTCTCCTCACTGAAGAAATTGCACTCGATCGCAATGCTGTTTATTTCTCACGATCTCGCTGTGGTCAGGCAGTTGGCTGATAGCGTTGCCGTTCTTTACCATGGAGAGATAATGCAAGCGGCAAAAACGGACGCGCTATTTAACTCACAATTACATCCATATACTGAAATGCTTCTTCGAGCTGCCCCTAGTCTCGGAAGGGACCATTACGTTCCGAAGTTGCCCTCTATGCCGAACTCGCGATCCAAAGCGAATGTGGGTTGTCCTCTGGCTGGCCGCTGTCCTCACCAAATTGGAGCCATCTGCGCAGAGGTGTCGCCACCCCTGCAGGATACGGCCACTGGGTTCATCCGCTGCCATATTCCGGTCGCCCAGTTACCAGTCGGATCGGCCGTTGAACCGCCAATGGACGGACAGCATGTCAGCGATCGCGGAATTCCAGTCGGTCTGAATTGACACCCAAGTTGCTGAGACCTCTTCCGGGGCCGCATTCGCTTTCACCGTCTCGGCGACAATTGACTCCGCGCGGCCGTCGCCAAGTTCCAGGCCGCTGACAATCTTGAGATCATTAAAGCGCGACTCTTGGAAGTCTTCCCGAACGCATCTGGGTCGCAACGGCGATTACGCCCTTGGGAGGCGGGGGAACCAGCATACCAAATGGCTGCCTGAAGCTCGGAAAAGGAAATTGAAGACAGCATGCCTCTGGACCATGGCAACGGCGGCGTTCGTCACGCCGTCTGCGGACGCTCGGAAATTCCTTGAAGTAGCGGCTCGGATTCTTCGTTTCTCGGCTTCCGCTGAAAGCTAAGCCCTTCCGGCACATGAACGGTGGATGTCGGGACAGCCAGTTCGGCTCCATGCTCGTGAACGATGCCGGCAATTTTCAGCAGGATGTCTTCCTTGATCGACATGTACTCGTTGTAGTCCGTGCCCGTGGTGAAAGCGTAGAGGAACAGCTTCAGAGCGTATTCGCCGTAGGAATCCATCTGAAATACGAAGAAGTCGTGTTGGAGACCGGGGTGCTCCGAGAGCATCTTGTTGGTAGCGGCAACGATGATGCCCACTTTGTCGATATCCCGGTAGCGGATGTGAACGTATTCCTCGATGCGTCGAGCAGTCATGCGTGAATGGTTGATCAGGACCGCGGTGTTGAAGAGTGCGTTGGGTACATAAAACGGCCTTCGGTCGAAACCCATGACGCGCGTCGCTCGCCATCCGATATTCTGGACCTCGCCCATGACTTCGGTGCCCGGCATGATGATCCATTCTCCGACTTTGAAGGGGCGACTGGCATAAATGGTCAGGCCGCCGAAGAGATTGGCCACGAGACCTTGGGCAGCGAAACCGATTGCGATGCCGCCAATTCCGCCGAAAGCGAGGATGCCCGAGATGGAAAAGCCAAGGGTCTGCATACCAACCAGGATTGCCGTAATGATGATTGCGGCCCGTACCAGCTTGCCGATTGCGTCAGCGGCCGTCGGATCGATTTCCTGGCCCTTGGCGCGTGAACTCTCCTGAAGGCCGATCTCGATCCGCGCTACGGCCTGCAAGAGGAACCAGACGACGACCACAATGACGGCGACATCGCGGGTTGGGGCAAAGACTCCCGAGAGGAGGCTGAAGCTGCCGTTACGGGTGAGGAAGCCAACCGCCAGGGTGAGGCCGATGATCCAGACGACACCGTGAACGGGAGAATTCAGGGATTTCAGAACGGCGGTTCGCCAAATATTGTGTGTGGCTTCGGCGCGACGAATGAATGATCCGAGCACCTGCTTTATGATTCGATTGAGTATCAGCACGCCGAGAATGATCAGAAAGGCGAAAGCTATATTTGTCCAAAGGACATAATGAACCGAGAACCATGCCTGTACGTCTGTAAAATTCATATCGTGGTCATCTCGTTGCCAGTTTTCCTACGTGGCATGACTGGAACATCGAATCGCGAGGGTCAAGGTTGGCTGACGGATTAGGTCAAATAATGGATATCAGGAAGTTTGTGAGCTTCTCGTGCTCGCCGATCATGCCTGGCATGGCCGGGGCACGACTTCACGCTGTCGTATCTGCTGGGCAGCATACGCCAGCACGAAACAGATTCCGATGCACCAGGCAGCCATCCATACCATCTGTGTAGGCAACGTTATGCCCACATCGATCAGCACTCCGGTAACGCCCGGACCGACGGCACTTGCCAGGACCATAGCCGAAACAGTGATTGCCCGGATGCCGCCGAGATTTGCGACGCCGTAGACCTCCGGCCAAAGAGCACCCAAAAGGGTGGACGTGAATCCATTGCTGACCCCGACGAGGAGCATGAAAACGTAGAGCCCCCAAATCGGCGTGATCAGCCCGACGGCTAGGGATGCGACGGCAAGAGGCAGGAGGAAAAAGGGCAACAACCTGAGAGCGCCGAACCGGTCGACGAGATAGCCGCACACGAATCCGAAAACGATCGTGGTCACCGACATCACCGCAAAGGAAGTGGCAAAGGCCAAGGGGTCGTAACCGCGGAGTTCGATTAGATACCCCTGGTGGAAAAAGATGACAGTGACAATGAATGCGGGCGCGAGTGTGCCAACGAGCAGCAGATACAGAATGGGATCCCGTACCACCTCGCCACGCGTCCAGTCGCGTGCCGTGCGCAGCGTCGCGACGTTGGCGTCCTTGGATTGTGGCTCGCGTTCCACCCGCATCAGCCCCATGATCGCGGGCAGGCCGACAAACAGAACTGCGGCCGCTGAAATATACCAGCCCATGCGCCAGTTACCCGTCGTCCCGACGATCAGCACAACGATGGCGGGCAGTATGGCGGAACCGACCTGTTGCCCGGGTGCGATCAGGGCCATCGCGCGACCGCGGTTGGCAACGAACCAGCGGCCGATCTCGGTGAAGGCTATTTCCGTCATCATGCCTTGGCCGAAGAGACGCAACAAATAAAGTGCGAGCGTCAGGACGAGGACATTGGGAGCAAGCGCTAACAAGACACAGGCAAGTGCGAGCCCCGGCATGGTGAAGCGGACCACTTTCCAGCCGGGCATCAGATCGAGCGTCCGTCCGAGCCACGGCAGGGTTGCGGCACTAGCGAGGGTGGCAAGCATGTAGATGCCGCCGAATGCACCGCCGGACAGGTGAAATGTTTCACGCAATTCGTTGCCCGACAGGCCGATGAAAAACGTCTGCCCGAAAGACGAAA
>NZ_JBTMXB010000109.1:0-1415 GCF_054489405.1 Mesorhizobium sp. A623 | reverse complement strand
TGTCCGTCGTCAGATCATTTGGCTCAGATTGGATCGCAGATTAGCGAAGTGTCGGCCTCATCTTGGGGTTGATGTTATGCGGCGATCTTGCGGTGCTGCAAGCGCCGATGTTGGATGGTTTGCCGTTTGATCCTTTCGCGCTGTTTGATGATGGTCTGGGCCCTGCCGAAGTAGGCGTCGGCTGGGGTCACGTTGTCGAGGCTCTCGTGGTAGCGCCGGTGGTTGTAATGCTCGATGAAGGCTGCGATCTGGGCTTCGAGGTCGCCGGACATGGCTCATGCGTTGGTCCTGGATATAGTCCGCCAGTTCGCCGGCGATGTAGCTGGGGCCGTTGTCGCTGAGCAACCGGGGTTTGTGACGAACGTGAGCCTGATCGCAACCTGATGTCGCCAGCGCCATGTCCAGCGTGTCGGTGACGTCCTCGGCCCGCATGGTGCTGCACAGCTTCCAGGCGATGATGTAACGGGAGTAATCGTCGAGCACGGTCGACAGGTACATCCAGCCCCAGCCGATGATCTTGAAGTAGGTGAAGTCCGTCTGCCACATCTCATTGGGTCGCGTCGTCTTGGTGTGGAACTCGTTCGCCGCCTTGATCACCACATAGGCCGGGCTGGTGATCAGATCGTAGGCCTTGAGGAGCCGGTAAACGCTGGCTTCCGACACGAAGTAGCGCTTCTCGTCGGTGAACCGCACCGCCAGTTCGCGCGGGGAGAGCTCGGACTGCTTCAGCGCCAGTTCGATGATCTGGTCATGGATGGCAGGCGGGATGCGGTTCCACACGCGGCTCGGTGCCAAGGGCCGATCTTCCAGCGCCTCAGGCCCGCCCCCGAGATAGCGGTCATACCAGCGATAGAAGGTCCGTCGTGGGATCCCCAGCCGGTCCAGCGTGCTGCGGGTTGGCAGGTGAGACTGCTCGACGATCCTGATGATCTCGAGCTTTTCGGATGCGGGATATCTCATTCTTGCCCGTCCCCATCCGCGATCATGCTTTTTTTGAGCAGACGGTTTTCCAGTGTCAGATCAGCGACGCATTCCTTCAGCGCGCTGGCCTCCCGGCGCAAATCCTTGACCTCGTCACTGGTGGCAGCACGAGCCGTATCACCCGCCAATCGGCGCTTTCCGGCCTCCATGAACTCTTTGGACCAGGTGTAATACAGGCTCTGCGCGATCCCTTCCTTGCGGCACAGCTCGGCGATGCTGTCTTCGCCGCGCAAACCGTCCAGCACGATCCGGATCTTGTCTTCCGCTGAAAAATGCCGCCGGGTCGCCAGGCGAATGTCCTTCACAACCTGCTCGGTAGGCTTTTTGGCACTTGAGGATTTAGGGCTCATCTTGGTTCCTTCGTCAGCTGACGAGACCAAAACCCTCCTTAATTCACAACCTCAAATCTGGGACACAGGTGCTGACGGGGAACA
>NZ_JBTMXB010000108.1:0-1422 GCF_054489405.1 Mesorhizobium sp. A623 | reverse complement strand
GAACCGGGCTAACTGGCAACCCCTTTGCACCCGGTGTCATTCCAGCGTGAAGCAACGGCAGGAGCGCAGCCAATGACTGCGTTTCTACTTAAGCCCCCTCTCTCGCAAAGTGCGAGAAAGTGCTTCCTCAGCGTCAAATTCAAGATCGGTGGCGGCTTTAGACGGCTTCACTCCGGTCCTCCGGTAGTCGCTTTCGGCCTCCTTTCGGATTTTTTCGGCCTTTTGAAACCCAATCTCGCCGGCAGCAATTTGAGGATGGAAAAGCAGGGCTTGCCGGATACGACCACCCGCGCCCGCAACTACTCCACCCACCACGAGCGTGCCACCGGTCATTATCAGGCCACTGGCAATCCAGAGGGTATGGAAGTTGACGATACCTCTTGGCTCGAATTGGAAGCCAGATGCGCCGCCACCTACGAGCATGAGCCAGCCGATAGCCATCACGATGAAGCCGAGAATTGCGGCTGGATGCGAAAACATAAGCTCCCCCTAAAGAATCAAACCCGGTTCATTGGTGGCTGTTCTGCTTTGGCAATACAAGCGCGGAAAGCATTCCAATGACGCCCGCCGAACGTGCCCGCCATATCGAACAGCAGGAATTCGAGGCCGAACGCAAAGCTATTCGCCTTCGCGCGCAACGCTATGCGGCCCAGCGCCGGCGAAAAGAACGTGCTCGCATTGATGCTTGGATCGGAAGGCCAGCACCGGAAGGCGCAGGCCCAAAGCCGCGCAAACCCAAACCGGCTAAGCTCTACACGTATGATGGACAGACTAAGACCCTAAGCGAGTGGGTAATCAGCACTGGTGTATCCGCTCAGACGCTCAGGCGTCGTCTGCGTTCCGGCATGCCAATAGAACAGGCGATAGCCGAGCAACCCCGCCAAACCTCACAGTTGCGCACTGTTAACAGCGAGTCGAGGACCCTTCAGCAATGGGCCGATTATATCGGCATCACCTATTGGGCTCTACTTGCCCGTATGCGCACCCGCTCGCTTGCCGAAGCACTCGCCATGCCAAAGGGCGCTGGCCGATGGCAGCGGGGGGTGTCTTCCAATTTAGAGGCGTTTGAGGGGACCGGCGCGGGGAGCACCGCACAAGAGATTCCCGAAATAGATTTTTCCAACAAGGCAGAAAACGCATGAGCACCGTCACCGCATCGCTCGCCAAGCAGCACATGAATATCGATGGCACGGCCGACGATGAGCTTATCGAACTCTATGTCGACGCGGCCGACGCCTACCTTTCGAATTACATCGGCAAGCCGCTCGCCGATTTCGATCCGGTTCCCGGCGACATGAAGCTCGCCGTCCTGAAGCTTGTCGCCTTCTATTATGAGCAGCGCGAGGCCGTTGGCTTCGGCGTTTCCATGCAGATCGCACCCTACGGCGTGACCAGCATTGCCGATTCATACCGCGAACGATG
>NZ_JBTMXB010000107.1:0-1456 GCF_054489405.1 Mesorhizobium sp. A623 | reverse complement strand
TCCGCATGCTCACCAGACGCCTTGCAAGATATGGATGTAGTTGAAGCCTTTTCGAGTCCGACTCTGAGTTTCGCGGCAAGATCGTCTGCACTGAAAAGTCAGGGAAACGTCTGCGACAGCAATGTATGAATTGAATGTCGGGTATGGCGCACTCGCTGCTAAAAGCAGACGGTCGCCTTCCCACCCACATCCTGCATGCGGCTGCGGCGTTGGGTTCGAGATCCGGCAAAGTTCGACCCAATCGTGGTCGTTCGATACCCACAGTCCCCATTACCCGAAGCTGCCCTCAGAGACCGACCGGCCGACGTAGCCGTTGCGCCGCCAGTGCCACGGGGCTATGTTCTGCATGTCGGAAAAGGCCGACTTGGTTCGGTAAGCCCAAGTCCTTCTGGTAACGGAAGCTCTGGCTTTTGGCTTCGTGCCAGAAGTCCCCACGACGAACAATGAATGCTTTCGGGCATTGCAGCGTTCGTCCGTGTGGATCTCGAGTTCGAGGAACGCTCCGGTCGAACATCGACCAAGGAGTATCCTCATGCACACATCCCCTGCCAATACCTATGACGTGATCGTCGCCGGCGGCGGCCCGGTTGGCTTGTTTCTCGCCTGCGAGCTGTGGCTCGCAGGCTGCTCGGTGCTGGTTCTCGAACGCGCGAAGGATCCGCATTCGCCGTTAAAGGGACTGCCGTTCGGACTGCGCGGCCTTTCCGTACCAACCGTCGAGAGCTTCGACCGCCGCGGTCTGCTGGAACCCCTCAAGGATCGTGTGGCCAGCCGTGATGTCCCGGCGGCAGCACATTGGATGAAGCAGCCGCGCCGGCCCGGTGGCCACTTCGCGGGCATCCAGTTCTTCCACGACCAGATTGACAGTGCGAACTGGCCTTGGCGCATACCCGGCCCTGTCAGCAACTTCGCGGCGGACATGACGAGCATCGAGGCCGTCCTTTCCGCGCGAGCGGAGGCCTCGAACGTCGAAATCCGGCGCGGCTGCGGTGTCAACGGCCTCGAGCAATCGGACGACCGAGTGACCGTTCACGCGGGTGGCGAAGTGTTTCGGGCGCAATGGCTGATCGGCTGCGATGGTGCGCGCAGCGTCGTGCGAAAGGCGGCCGGGATAGGCTTCACCGGCACCGATCTCGAGTTCACCGGCTATTCGGCAAAGGTCTTCTTGGCCGATCCGAACGTCCGAAGCCCGGCCGCCACTACACCGCGACAGGCATGTTCATCTACACGCCGCCTGGCACAACAAGGCGCTGGTCTACGACCTGTTGTTCAAGGCGGCATCGGAGACGATGCTGACCATCGCCGCCGATCCGAAGCATCTCGGCGCACGCATCGGCATCACCGCCGTGCTCCACACCTGGGGATCGGCGATGACCCACCATGATCGTGCCGGGCGGCGGTATCGCGCCGAACGGAAGCCGCTGGATATCTTCTCGACCGGCATTCCTTGTTCCGG
>NZ_JBTMXB010000106.1:0-1479 GCF_054489405.1 Mesorhizobium sp. A623 | reverse complement strand
CTGAACCGATCCCTTCGGCGCTGGTATTTGCGTGTCATTTCGGCGCTAGCGTGGCCGAGTTGCTTTTGCACATAGCGCTCGTCGACTTCGGCCGAGGAGGCGAGGCCAGCCCGCAGAGAATGCCCGGAGAACTTTTGCGCCCGCTCGCCTTCGGACAGGTCGCCGCGCACGCCGGCGGCAAGCGCTGCCCGCTTGACCAGGCGCGCGACTTCCTGTGCGTTGAGCCGGTCGGGGCCGACTTTTCTGCCCTGGCCGGTGACACGACGAAACAGCGGGCCGTGGCTAATCCTGGCGAATTTCAGCCAGGTGTCCAGCGCCACCACCGGGCAGGTGGCGTCGGCCGAGCCGCGGCCGACCTCGACCTCGCGCCATCCGGTTTTGCCCCGCAAGGTGACCAGAATGCCTTTGTCCAAAACTTCGACCCAACCGCCGCCGTCCTCGGTCTGATCGCGCAAACAATCCAGGGCGACGATTTCGGAGCGGCGCAGGCCGCCGGCAAAGCCGAGCAGAAGCATGGCGCGGTCCCTGAGGCCGCGCAAAGTCCCCCGGTCGAGGGTTTCGAGCATGGCGATGAGGTCTTCGGGCAGGATCGCTTCCTTCTGCCGGGGCGGGGCGGCGTGGCTGTTGCGAATGCCGGCCATGACGGTGGCGATATGCCGGTCCTTGCGATCCAGCTTCTGGCCGCGCTGCGCATAATTCCAGCTCAGCGCCGACAGCCGCCGCTCGATCGTCGACACCGTTTTTTTATTTTTATCCCCTGTTCCCGCGGCGCCGCCGGAGGCCTGTGCGGTAATGTAAAGCCCGACAGTCTGCGGATCGGGCGGCAACACCTCGAGATTCTGCCGCCGCGCCCAGGCGCAAAAATGCTTCCAGTCGGCGGCATAGGCGCGCCGCGTATTGACGGAGCTCGCCGCCTCGACGTAGGACCGGGCGCGATCGGCCAGGGTTTCCAGATGCGCCGGCAGGCCAAACGTTGGCTGCGAGCCGAACGTCGGCCCCGGGCCAGACGACGGCTCCGGCTCAGACATCGGCCCCAAATCGGACGTTTGTTCTGAACCGGACGCCGGCTGCCGGGCAGTGGAGTGGTCGGTATTGCCGATGGAAAGCCAACGGTGAGCCTGCGAACGCTTTTCGAGCGACGAACGATGAGCATCCGGTGCGCCTTCGGCCGTATCGGAAGGTCCGGCGGACTTTTCGAAGGACTGCGAACGCCCCACGGGCTGGGGGCCATCGCGGAGGGCTTCGTCGCTTTGCGGCGCGTGCGGCGCCTGGCCCATGGCGCGCACGACCTCGACGATGTCGGGCAGCTCGTCGTCGAGACAGTCGTCGGCCGCTGGCTGGGCGGCGCCAGGATCGACGCCGGCCGCCGGGCTGTGGGCCGCAGCAGAGCGCTGCCGCGTACGATTTTCGGGGGTTTGATCGAGGTTTCGGGCCATTGGCGCAGGCTATGGCATAACGAACGATAAGGCAACATTATCG
>NZ_JBTMXB010000105.1:0-1562 GCF_054489405.1 Mesorhizobium sp. A623 | reverse complement strand
AGTCTCCATCGAATCTTTGCAAATCCGAAGGAATCACAACTGGCTGAAATCACTCAATCCTTTTTGAGGTCGCCTCTAACCACATGGCCGTTCTACGCGGCAGGCCTCCACAACCGCTACATTTGGTCATTGTATGGCTCTTTGGTCTGCCCGACCATCTTCGCCAATTCAGGAAATGAGAGGATGTCTGTTTCGCCCTGCGCGTTGTTTGCTGCCAGCAGGAGTCGAATCGGAAAACAAACCGCGTCCCTGTTCGCTGGCGACATATCTTCGGACAATCGCTCGTCACCGGTCAATGACGCCTCGACCTGACGAAGTGCACGATTAAGGTCGTCAACTGAGATGATCCCCTTGTGAACAAGGGTGTTGTTGATCGCGGCCACGGCCATCAAAAGCCCTTCAATCTGAAGGTTCGCCACGTTCATCCTGATTTCCACTTCTTGATAAACGGTTCTCCATTTGGAGAATGTTCGGCCGGATCATCGTCCCGTGGCGGCAAATCCCCGCCACGGTCCATGTGCCTCGTTCGGTATTACCGAGCGTCGTGATGCTCTGGCATGTCTTTGAGCTGGTCCTTGGTCCATGACGTTAGGGCATGAACGTCGCCATCCTCATCACGCATGAAGTCGAGTTCGGACGCAGATACGGCTACTGGTTTGGCGCCGATACCAAGGAAACCGCCAACGTCGATGACGACCTGGCTGCCGTGAATGTGGTCAACAGAGCCGATCTTCTCGTCGTCCGGGCCATAGATGGTGGCGTCCTCCAGGATTTCAGGTGTCAGTTCGTTGGTGGTGAGCCGTACGTGATTTGTGTGGTCCATGGTCAAACTCCTCTTGGGTTGGACTGACCCAACCCGGAGATGGACGTTCTGTTCCCCAAGAAGCCACTAGTTTCAGACTTAACGGTCGAACACAAAGGGTCTATCTGTCGGGAAGAGTGAATGGTGGAAACCTCAAGGAAGCAGCCC
Source organism: Mesorhizobium sp. A623 (assembly GCF_054489405.1). NCBI lineage: Bacteria > Pseudomonadati > Pseudomonadota > Alphaproteobacteria > Hyphomicrobiales > Phyllobacteriaceae > Mesorhizobium > Mesorhizobium sp. A623. The sequence continues at coordinate 592 of NZ_JBTMXB010000105.1, read as the reverse complement.
CGCATTCGTGCCATTCCATGGTAGCGTTGGGCTCGCCTTCCTTGCCGTAGCACCAATCCCTTTCGTTGAGGGCGGCGCCATACGCCGACCGGGACATGCATGAGACCTCGACTTTAACGTCGTGTCTCTTTGAAAGACGACAGATCGAATCGGCATTCTCATAAAGCTGGATCAGTTCTGGTACGGTTTCGGTCGCCTCCGGAAACTGCATCGTGGATTGAGCCGCCGTGCGGTTGGCTGTCACCATAAAAATCGACAGCACTAAGCAATAAGCCGAGAGACGGAACATCTAAGCCTCCTGTCCACTATTGTTTTTGTGCGCGACGCTTTTTGAGCGCGACGATCATGAAGATCGCAAGCACTGCAAAAACGACGGTGAGAATGGGTGTAGCGTAAAAGACAGCAACCAATTCGCAGGTGCCGTCCTGGCAGGTCCCGAGATAGCCCAACCGAGCAAGGACCATTCCAGCAGCGAGTGCGAGCCCAAGGCAAGCAGCCAAAGCCAGCACAGCGTATGGTCTGCCCCCTGAAGACTGGTCCTGCCTTATGTATGGTTTTTGAGCCGATGGAGGACTTAAGAAATGGCCAGAAA
>NZ_JBTMXB010000104.1:0-1571 GCF_054489405.1 Mesorhizobium sp. A623 | reverse complement strand
GCCCTGCATGACATCCAGCATGGCGACAACCGCCGAATGCTGTGGCGCGCACTGTCATGGAGTGTGCTCGCACGAACGCTGCGTGAGGTCCAAAGAGACGACATCTTTCATGCCTCCCGCTACTCGATGCTTCGGATGCGGCGCGGCTACGAACGAGAGTTCGAAGCGGCAATCCTGCGCCCAGAACCTGCGGACGAGAAGGCGAAATCACCTTCGTCCGATGATGAATATGACGCCGATCTGTTCACGATCGAAGATGAAACAGCAGATGGCGCCGATGCTGACGATTACATTGTGGTCATCCCTTCCATCGGCAACGAAACGACGTCGGAAGGAAAACGCGTCAGTGTCGAATATCATAAATACGTGCAAAGGCGCTTACCGCTAGCGCGGGTGCCGGACCTGTCCCTGGCGCGCACGACGTTGCTGGCGGAGTTTCCCTATGCCGCTTCGGTGATCGATACCATTCTGTGGGGGCTCGTCGGCCGCAAATACACCCACATGCGCCCGACCATTCTTGTCGGACCACCAGGATGCGGCAAGACCCGCCTTGCCAGGCGATTGTTCGAGGAACTCAAGATTCCCTATGAACTGATTTCGTGTGGCGGCTTAAGCGACAGTGCGATTGGCGGCACGCCTCGGCGATGGTCATCCGGAGAACCCAGCCTCCCGATTATGGCGGTACGTCAGCACGAAAGTGCTGGCCCTGCCATCATTCTCGACGAGATCGAGAAAATCGGCACCGGCCGCCACAACGGCAATGTCCATGACGTCTTGATCGGATTGCTGGAACCGCAGACATCGTCACGTTGGTCGGATCCATACATCGAAGCGAACTGTGATCTCTCCAATGTCATCTGGCTCATGACCGCCAATGCAACGCAGGGCATTCCGGCGGTTCTGCGAGACCGATGTCGAGTCCTTCAGTTTCCCGTTCCAGGAGCCGACCAGCTTGAATTCCTTGCTCCGGGCATTCTCGAGCGGCTCTACACCGAGACGGGACATGACCGGCGGTGGGCGGCGCCGCTGCAGGATTTTGAGATCGAGGCATTGAGAACGGCCTGGCCCGGCGGATCAATCCGAAAACTGGAGCGGTTCATCGAAGTTCTGGTCGAGGCCCGCGAATGCAACCGCCCGCGACAATGATCGATTGAGGAAAGGATTGGAAAGAACATGTCCAAGAACGATCCAGCAGCAAAAGGCCAGCGGATACGCGGTGTGTCGGGGCGGCGTAACAAGAAGACAACGGAGGCGCTGAAACCCGCGATCGAACCCGGTGTGTCGGTTAACGGGCCAGCAGAGCCGCTCGCCATCGACCTCCATTCCGATGATCTCCAAATCGTGCGGACGCTAGAACTTGAACTCCGTATGGCGGTTCACGAAGCCGGCCATGCCGTGGCGCGGGTTCACCTGGATATCGGGACGATCGTGAAAATCACCATCGAAGCGCCGGAAGGCGGCTATGTCGCCGGCACCATGCCGGGACCGGGTGAGCAGACCGAGGAGATGCTGACCGGAGTTCTGATCGCGGCACTTGCCGGCCGTGCGGCGGAAGAGGTCATTATAGAGTC
>NZ_JBTMXB010000103.1:0-1589 GCF_054489405.1 Mesorhizobium sp. A623 | reverse complement strand
TCGGCGCAGCTCAAGGGCACCGAGGCCTTCTCCGAGGCGCTCAAGGCAAAAGGCATGGCGCCGATCGCCAGCATCCAGACCTATGTCGACTTCAATGAGGCCTATGCTGACCTGGCCGCCGGCCGCACGAATGCCGTGGTGAATTCCCTGCCCAACCTGCTCTACCTGCAGACGCAGCGCGGCGACGTCTTCGAAACCATCCGTACGACGTTCGGGGACCCTACCTATTTCAGCTGGGCCTTCCGCAAGGATGACGACAGCAAGGCGCTTGCCGACTTCATCGACGACCAATTCCGCAAGCTCGCCGCCGATGGAACCATGGCCAAGCTTCAGGAGAAGTGGTTCGGCTTCACCATGGAACTGCCGACGGATGCCCTGCCCGAACCTAAGAGCTGACGAGCCTGCATCGGCGTCCAACGTCCGGATAAACGGCGAGGCTCTTCAGCCTCGCCTGCGTAAAAACGTACAGGCTACAAGCCTGGCCTCAAGTCCATAAGGTCTGACCACGTGGCAATGCTCGCCCTCATCCAGAACAGTCTGCCCATCATGCTCTGGGGCGCGGGCATGACCATCCTGGTGTCGGGCGTTGCCATCATCCTCGGCATGCCGCTCGGCCTCGTCCTGTGCTTCGGCGTCACCTCGAAGAAGACGTGGCTGCGCCGCTTTTCACGCATCTATCAAAGCATGTGGCGCGGCACGCCCATCCTCGTGCAGTTGCTGATCATCTATTATCTGCTGCCGCTCATCGGCATCAACGTGGCTCCTATCCTCGCCGCCATTATTGCGCTGACCCTCAACACGATCGCGTTCCAGGCCGAGATATTTCGCGGCGGGCTTTTGGCCATTCCGCCGGGGCAATTGGAAGCGGCACGCATGGTGGGCATACGCAAATGGGCGGCGCGCCAGCACATACTCGTGCCCCAGATATTGCGCCTCGTCATCCCCTCTTTGGTCAACGAGACCATCAGCATCCTGAAGAATTCATCGCTGGTCTCCGTCATCGCGGTGACGGAACTGATGCGGGTAAGCCAGCAGATCGTCGCGACCACCTATCGCCCGTTCGAAATCTACATCACCGCCGCCATCATCTACATCGTCATCAATTTCCTCCTGTCGCTGATCGGCCGCATGGCCGAGCAACGGCTGGCGCGGAGGGCCTGAGCTATGACGCAGTTCTTCGACCTGTGGCTGCAATACGGACCGCTGATGCTGGCCGGTCTGGCGACGACGGCCTGGATCTGCGCGCTGGCGACCGTTCTCGGGCTGGCTGTCGGCCTGCTGCTCGCCTGCCTCGAAAGCGCGCCGTTCACGCTGCTGCGCTGGTCCGTTCGCGCCTATATCGAAATCATGCGCGGTCTGCCGATCCTGATCCTGCTGTTCGTGCTCTATTATGGCGGCCCGAGCATCGGCATCAGGCTCAGTGCCGAAGCGGTCGGCGTTTTTGGCCTCGGCTTCTATGGTGCAGCCTATTTCGCGGAAATCTTCCGCTCCGGTTTCCAGTCGATCCCCAAGGGGCAGATCGAAGCGGCGCGCATGGCCGGGCTGACCGGCACCCAGATCATCCGCCATATCAAGCTGCCGCAAATGCT
>NZ_JBTMXB010000102.1:0-1723 GCF_054489405.1 Mesorhizobium sp. A623 | reverse complement strand
AAGCTTTCCTGGTGGAAGTGGTCCATGTCGAAGCCGGATGCGGCCAAGATCCCGCGCATGGCATGCATGAACGGTTCAGGCCCGCAGCAAAAGATTTCCCTCTCGCGGAAATCGGGGGCCAAGAGCGGCAGACGCACGGTGTCGATGTGACCCGTATGGCCGAACCAGCTTTCACGGCTCGACCGCTCGCTGACCATGAAACCGAGCGACAGGCCGGGCATGCGCGTGCCGAGCAGCTCCAGTTCCTTGCGGAAAATGATTTCTTCCGGTCGCCTTGCGCTGTTGACGAAGGCTATGTCGGTCTGCGGCGAACAATCGTTCAGCCAGCGCAGCATCGACATCATCGGCGTTATGCCCGAGCCGGCCGAGATGAACAGGTATTTCGCCGACGGATAGTTATGAAGCGAAAACGTGCCGGCCGGCCCGTAGCCCTTGACGAGGTCGCCTACCTTCAGGTGATCGAACATCCAGCGCGTGCCGATGCTGTCCGCCTGTAGCTTGGCGGTGATCGCAATGGAAAACGGCCGCGACGGCGACGACGACAAGGTGTAGGTGCGCAGCAAGGAGCCTCCCTCGACGGGAAGCTCCAGCGTTATGAACTGGCCCGGCTTGTAGCGGAACCAGGTCTGGTTGTCCGAGCGGAAGCGGAAGGTCTTTACGTCGGGCGTCTCGTCGACGATGCCAATGATCTCCAGGACCTGAAGCTTGTCGTCCCACGGAGCCATCTCGCCGAGCTGTTTGTAGAGACCTACCGCCACGTTCATGGCCACTCTCCTTAAGCGGCGTCCCTCAAGGCGGAAACGGTGCCGTCGCCCTCGGCCAGCCTCGGCTCGATGAAGTTCGCGTACCACTGCACGAACTGGATGACGCCGCCCTCATGCACTTGCGAATAAGGCCCCGGCCGGTAGGCGGGCGAATGGATGCCGAGCGCGTTCTCCTCGATGATGCGGCGGTCCTCGTCATTGGTCGCAGTCCACACGTGGCTGAGTTCGGCAAGATCGTAGTCGACACCCTCGACCGCGTCCTTGTGCACCAGCCATTTGGTGGTGACGGCCGTTTCCGAAGCGCTAAGCGGCAGCACGCGGAAGGTGACGGCGTGATCGACGAGAACATGGTTCCAGGTCGTGGGATAGTGATAGAGCAACAGGGAACCGATCTTGTCCGCCGAAACGCTGTCGGACAGGTTCCTCTTCACGGCCGGCTTGCCGCTCATGGTAAAGCTGACGGCATCGCGCAGCAGCGGCGCACGAGTTGCCCGATACTGCCCTGCGGGATCAAGGCTGAATTTGCTAGGCAGGCCTTCCGCCTCGCATTTGGCCCAATGGGCAAGCATCTCCGGATCCTTGTCGACGCCGTTAATCCCGGTCGCCGACGGTGCTTCAGGAAAAGCCCGGCACAGTTCCGGGTGGTTGGCCGCACAGTGATAGCATTCTCGGTTGTTTTCCCAGACGAGCTTCCAGTTACCTTTCTCGACGATGGTACTCTCGAAGGCGACCTTCGCCTCGGTCAGTCGGTGCGGCGCAAGATAAGGTTCGATCATCGCCCGCATCGGCGCGAAATCGGCGGGCTTTTCGGCCAGGCAGATGAAAATGTAGCCGCCGACGCTTTCGCATGCGATCGGTCTCAAACTGAACTGGTTCTTGTCAAAATCATTGCCCATATCGCGGGCGAAAAGCAGGCGTCCATCCAGTTCATAGGTCCACTGGTGATAGGGACAGACCAG
>NZ_JBTMXB010000101.1:0-1743 GCF_054489405.1 Mesorhizobium sp. A623 | reverse complement strand
ATCCGGTTGTTATCAGGCATGAATAGGCGCGACGCGCCAATCCGTATTCCCTCGCATGGACGGATCGACTACCGTCCACCTACCGGGATTGGGGTGTCGGGAGCACGCATGGCGGGCAGGCCGAAATACCTGATGAACCGAGAGTTCGAGTTGTTATCTGGCCGCCCCCTTCGACTTGCCCGGTTGCGCTGCGAGCGCGGATCCGTAGTTGTCGTGTAGCCCGCCGGCTCCCATGGTTGCTGACCCTGGAAAGGAGCCGGGAATGAGAATTATAGCCCTTGATGTCCACCGATCATACGCCCAAATGGCGATCTTGGAGGAAGGCAAAATCCGAGATGCCGGGCGGATCGATCTCGAACGCAGCCGCCTGTTGCAGTTCGCAACGAAGCTCAAGCCGGATGACGAGATCGTCATCGAGGCGACAGGCAATACAAGTGCGATCGTCCGGTTGCTCTCGCCCTTTGTGGGCCGGGTGGTCATAGCCAATCCGATCCTGGTTCGGGCCATCGCCTGGGCCAAGGTCAAGACCGACAAGATCGACGCGGCGGTGCTGGCGAAGCTCCATGCGAGTGGCTTTCTGCCTGAGGTGTGGATGCCGGATGAGGAAACCGAGACGCGTCGCCGCGTAGTGGCCGAACGAACACAACTCGTCTCCCAAATGACCCGCCTCAAGAACCGGATCCATTCGGTTCTGCACGCCAATCTGATTCCACCCTACAAAGGCACGCTGTTCTCGAAGCGCGGCAGGGCTTGGCTCGAGGCTCAGCCGCTTGCCGAGGATCAGCGGCGTGTCGTCCTTCGCCATGCCGGTGAACTCGATCGCCTTGGCGGCGAGCTTGCGCAAGTCGACAAGAGCCTCGCGCAGACGGCGCTTCACGAACCCCGGGTCAAGCGGCTGATGACGATCACCGGCGTGAACGTTACGGTCGCACTGAGCGTCCTGGCCGCCGTCGGAGACATTGAACGGTTCTCATCACCAGAAAAGCTCGTCAGCTATTTCGGCCTCAACCCACGGGTCCGGCAGTCCGGCGACAAGCCGGCCTATCATGGCCGTATCACCAAACAAGGCCGAGCCCACGCACGATCGATGCTGGTCGAAGCCGCATGGGTCATTTCCGGCGTGCCTGGTCCGTTGCGCGCCTTTTTCATACGCATCCGGGACAAGCGGGGCAAACATGTTGCCGCCGTCGCGACGGCACGCAAGCTGGCGGTCATCGTCTGGCACATGCTGACCAAGGATGAGGACTACACCTGGAGCCGCTCTGCGCTCCTGGATTGGAAGCTCCGAAAGCTGGAATTGACCGCCGGTTATCCGTCTCGTCGCGGCGGTAGGGCAAAGGGATCCGCCGCCGCCTACAGCAACAAGTCGGTGCGCGACAGCGAGCGCGAGACGATCGGCAACGCCGAGGAAGTCTACCGTCGCTTCGTCGCTACATGGAAACAGCAATCACAGAAAGGGTGCTCGGGCGCCGTACATGAGGTGCGACGATCATAGGCTGCGCGATAGGGTTGCAACCTCGGCCCTGCTCGTCGCCACGCGGTCACCCGAGCCGCGACAGAGTAGCAAAATCAGCTTCGCCGTTCCATCCCGTAGCGGCGAACGATAGCGACTTGCCTGCCGGCCAGCCCTGACCTTTGCTGCGCGCGACGCTGCCTCTGCCGCCCGCCGGAACAGAGCGCCCGGAGAGCACACTTCCAGGGCATCAGAGCAGAACGGTTCTTGTCAAATACATCCGTCAGGTA
>NZ_JBTMXB010000100.1:0-1786 GCF_054489405.1 Mesorhizobium sp. A623 | reverse complement strand
CCGCGCATTGAGGCAATTATCGCTACTGCGCCGGATTTCGATCTGATCAAGCTTATCAACCACAGGTCCAAGCTCTTTATCCGCGTAGCCAAGACCTCGCTCGGTGACGAGATCGGCCGAACGCTGCTTGGTCCGCAAGGATCCACGGCAGCCTATCTCGTAACAAGGGACGGTGCACGCAAGATCGTTTCTCAACTGGCCGTCATGTCGCTTCCATGGGACGTGGCGGCGGAGCGGTTCTGGGATTCGAACTTAAAGGTCTACTCCAGCCGCCGGAACGTTCTGGACTTCGGGCCCGGCAGAGCCGTTTCCAGTATTGTAGGCCCTTCCGGCAGCTATAAGGCAGGACATTTCCCTTGGTGGAAACGGCTCCATACAGCGAGTTTTCGCATAAAGGACCAATTGTTACGCCTGCATAACGTTTTCCTGCGGCCGCCGCTCGGACACGATACTTCGAACCATGCGGCTGCAGAGGTGGAGAAAAACCCACTGAAAGAGGCGATGGCAGCCATCGCGATATTGGCGCTGATATCCGCCGTCTGGGTGGAGTCGGACGCATATCGCTACGCCGGGCTCCTGCTCGTTCTATTCGCCGTCGTGCGCTGGTTCCGGACCGACGTGTGGACCTACGGCAAGCCCTTAATAGGCTGGGCGGGCTTTCTCTGCCTCGGATGGGCCATCTACGTTCTTGACAGGCTGACATTGGTTTACTTTACCACCGGCCAACTCGGTTCAGCTGAGGGAATCTATCTATTTCCGGCGCTATATACCACGACGGCATACGGGTTTCTTGCGTACATCAGGCGACCGGCTGTTGTGGTCTTGTGGTTCATGATCCTCAGTTTTGTCTTCCTTGCCGCCGGCACCCGCTACGCAGAGATTATTCAAGGCGTAAGACCGGAGCCGTGGCTCTTCAACAATCCGATCCATGCGGCCGTCGCCGCAGGCATGATATTTCTGTGCGCCCTACAATTTGCCTCGTACACGGCTCAAAGAAGCGACCTGAATGGGGGAGCAAAGATACTGTATTGGACGCTTGCGGCAGCCGTACTTCTGCTTGCGTCCGTCAACATCGTCGTGCTCCGCTCGAAGGGCGTCTGGTTCGCGCTTGCCGTCGCGCTGCTTCTGTCGGCGGTTATGGCTCTGGCAAGAGGGATCAACCGTCGCGAGTTGCTGGCGGGTACTGGCATTCTGACGCTGGTGCTGGCCGCCATCGCGGCATCCCACAATATCTTCTTTTCGACGGCCGGCAGCACTGCGACCTTCATACTGGATTTCTGTTCAGACGTAGCTGGTCGTGGGTGGGATGCAGCAATCGAGCAGGCACTTACCAGCAACTTAGTCCCCGCGACTGTTCAAGAGCGATTGATGCTTTGGGTCAACGCACTGGACGTGTGGGGGCGCCATCCGATCTTCGGTGCGGGCTCGTCGTGGCTGACCGAGTGGCAGGACCGAACCTACCGGCCCGAAATCTACGACGTCATCCACAACGGCTATCTGGAGGTGGCGGTTCGCTATGGCATTGTCGGCTTGGCATTCTATACCTTCCTCTTCGTATGGGCAGCCAGGCAAGTTTTACAGGCCGCCCGGGCGGGACTCGTCGCGCGCGCTGCTTGGCGCTGCTATATCTCAACCCTTGTCTTCTTCGCCCTGACGATCCTCAGCAATTCGAACAACCGACTGGCAATCGGCGAATCCTACATGTGGTTCGCGGCAGCCTTCGGGTTTTACTGCTTCTATCTGCGTCAAAAGGCCAATCTTGTTGCGCCCAGAACTTACTTCTAAA